>NZ_FNUW01000026.1:0-82242 GCF_900108285.1 Bacillus sp. ok061
GTTCTTCCTGTATTTCTTAATTTATTTTCCATTTCAATATCTTGTACTGCTTTTTGTTTTTTATCTTTTGTCCCTTCACTAGCATTATGACTAGCAGTAGAAGTTGCATTAGAATTACTCGCTATTTTCGGACTTCCAGTTTGTTCAACACCTGAATTTGCATTATTATGGATATCCTTTCCGATTTTATTTAGCGTTTGACGATCAGCGTTATCCTGGGCTTTTTGTTTTCCTTCAGCCTGGCCACCTTTAAATTCATCTATTGTTCCTTTCACTCCATCTGATACACCTTTTGCTACACCTGAAACCTTGTCTTTTCCTTTATTAACAGCACCGCCTACAGTTTCAGACATCTTATTCCCTGCATCATTCATCATGCCGCCAACCCCGCGATTTGCAACATAACTTAAAGCAGCGCCGGTATTTCTAGCAAGTTTCTTCCCTTGCAGACCATTTTTTTTCGCATTATTTTTTTGTTCTCCGCTTGGATTTCCATCCTTATCTTCCGAATCCATTTCAGAACGTTTAGGTGTATCTTCACGTGTTTGTCCACTACCACTCATCATATTTTTTGCACCCTTAACCATATTTCCTACACCTTTTCTTAATCCATTAGCAGTAGCTAACGTACCAATAGCACTCATTAAATTATTCTTTCCTTCTTTCAATCCAACATCTACACCAAAGTATTTCAGGATTGATTCAGATCCCTTAATTAATGCAGTAGTTAAACAGATCATAGCTACAATATATAGGAATGTGTTAACATCCTGATCTGCTAGGAAATTAACCACAATGACATAGAAACGTAAACTTATTCCGGTAAACGCAAATAACAGGAATCCTCTCAGGATATCCTGTATAACCATTTTTGTTTTTTCACCTGTCTCTATATCCGTTACGAATACTAATGGAGCAATAATTTTCTTCATTGCAATCTCAAATATTGTCATAATAAATACAAATAAGGTAAACAAATAAGCTACTACTAAAGCTGATAATCCCCAAAACAAAACGCCAAATTTCATCGGATAACGATTATATCCTGATGGAAAAGTATCACTAAAAGGATTGAAAAAACTTTCCTCAATTGATTCAAGATCTTCTTCAGCTCCGTTATTTGTAACCTTGTAAGCTAAAAATTGTGTTTCTTTTGCTACATTATCATTATCCTTTAATTTTTTTACAACTTCGTAACTTATCAAATCGCCTAAATCTGCTTTTAAGTACATCTCTTCATTTAGATTATTCTTGCTTATCTGTCCATCAGAAACGGCCTTTGTATCCTCAGTTTTTATAGCATCAAAACCAACCGTACTTAGATAAACCAAATCAGCTGTATTATGCTTTACTAAATTCCATGCTAATCCCCCATCATCTTTATCTCCTTCAGTTACCTCTTCATAAAAATCAGTGGACATTTTTTGTAAATCTGCCATAAATTCATTTAATCCACCTAATAACCCAATCATTATAATAATGTTAACCCCCACCGATTTAAATCGTGGTGGCTTGTGTTGAATAATAGTTCTAAATCCTAACCAAACTATCACCAACACGAACAAAGCGTAGAATAGCCCTTTCATTAGGGATGATGCAAAATCATTCAGACCTGCATCCTTCAATATATCAAAGAAAGAGAATGTTTCAGGAATTAATCCCTCTAAAGAGGATGCTATCCTAAACAGTGTTCGGATTATCCCTCCTTCACACGCTTGAAGAAAAGAACCAAATATATTTGAATACTCTATCCAGTCATTCTTCAGGAATGCAATCACTTCTGCTTTATCAATATCTTTTACTGTAAATACTATGTCGGTCCACCATCCAGCGAAAGCGGATGGAGCAAATATAAGGCTTAATAACAACGTAGTAACTGTAAGCACCCCAGTAATTACTACTCTCTTACACTGTAAAATCCATTCTTTTACTTTCGTAGCAGTCATAACTGTTCTACCTTTCTTTTTTATTTTGACTCTATTGTTCTGTCAATATCTTCAATAGTTCTTCGAGATAACTTGTAATTGCATGATCTGAAGAATGCTCTATTAAAAATGCAATTTCTTCTGTTTTAGGTACAATATTATCTTTCGCATAATTTAATAGCATTTGTATCAATCTTTTGCGAATATCTTCTGTATCATTTAAATTTCGTTTTTCTTTTACAAGTCCAATTAATGATTTAACAACATCATCAATAGTAAGTTGTTCTTTAACTACAGGATTAGCTTGCTGCTTTTTCATGTACTCTTTTTTCGCAGTTTTATTTAATATAAAGTCTAAGAAATCCAAATACAGATCTGTTAGATCTAATCCAGTATGTAGAGAAGGTATATCAATTTCATTCAAGTCCCTGGAGGTATCAAAGTCCTTCCCTAAGAACTGCCAACGATAAGGCATACTAGTTTCTTTGGTATTGAAAATCGGGTATGCTCTTACCTTCTTACGATTAATATCTTGTCTATGAAGTGCACGAAGTACTAACGTTTCTCCTTCTATAAATTGTGATAAACGTTCTGGTGTAATAATGCGCTGCTGATCAGCATTTTTAGTTAATTTATTATCTGCTTCCATATGACTTTCATTAGAAGATTTACCAATAGGCGTTTTATGGCCTGCACGAAGCGAAATTTCCTCAATTGTATCTTTGTTGGTAGACATAATATAAATATGGTTTTGACAGTTATCTTTAATTTCTGTTGCTTCCTTATCATATAATTTCTCAATTTGCGAGTAAGATTGAAGCACTAAATTAAACAACATATTACGCCCAGCACAAACTGTTAATACTCCACCCATATCATCGATAGGTGGCATATTTCCGAACTCATCTAGCAAGAAATGAACACGTCTATAGCATTTTTTACCTTTCGTATCATTACAGTTCATAGATAACTCTGTATACAGCTGCTTAACAAAGATACTTGCTAAAGCATGGTTTGATTTATCATAATCAGGAACAATCATAAAAACAGCTGTTGGCTTGTCAGAATACGATAATTTCGTTTTAGGTTTGAGAGGGAATGTATTGGCCATCATATTTAGTATCACTTGTCTCTTATATTCAGGCTTGTCCTCAAATCCTTCTTTTTTCTGATAAACCACTCTTCCCTTTTCATCCAATAATTTTTCAAATTTCAATCTGTACAACAATCGATATTTCTTATTTGGATCTTCCTCATCCTGATAACGAATTAATAACAGATCTCCATCTTCTAATGTTTCATCAAAGTTCATGTTGCACATGCCTAAAGCTTTAACCTTAATTTTGTAGCTGCCTATTTCCGTCTTTTTCTCATCATTTTTATGAAATGAAACTGTAACACGTTTATTTAGAAAACGTTCATCTAACTGGAAGAATAAATTTTTAGGGAAACCTACTTGCTTTAGATCCAAACTAGATTTTGATGTCATTTTTGCAAACATTTTATCTGCAAATGTTTGCAGCCCCTGGTTTGCAGTGGCCAAAATTGAACCTTTAGCCTTTTCACCCGCAAAACTAGTTGATCCATATTGCATCTTTGCTACATTTCCTTGTGGTAAGCTCTTAAAGTATTCATCTAAAGCATTCTTTTCAATAAAATCATCGGGATTCTCTTTGTAATAAAATGTTCCTAATTCATTAAGCATTTGGGATACATTGTGCATCGTAACTTTTTCAATGCAATTATTCTTTACACAGTAGTCAACAATCGCTAGGATAATACCATTAATAGCATTTTGGGCAGATGTATTAAAGAATGCATTGTCGCCAGCGTTAGGATCGTTATATAGCGAGAATGTTAATGTGTTGGCACGTTTTGCAGCTTCTTGATCATCTCCATTAACCCAAGCATCAATGACGAGCTGTAACGGGTTATAAGACATACCTTGTAAGGGATCTAAAATATTTAAAACCTGGACATCATAACCACGTTTTTCTAATGTTTCTTTAGATGCACTATACAGCTCGCCTTTAGGGTCATTTACCACCAGGCTCGATTGATTTTTTGCTCTACTCAAATTATCAATCATAACGACTACTATCATTTCACCTTTACCGGAGCGTGAAACCCCAAGAATAGCGGTGTTTACAGTATCTACATCGATATAATATTTGTCTTTATAATGTGAAACAGGTACACCACCATATCCCTCAAACACTTCTGTTTTTTCAGGAATCTCTCGATATTGCTCTATTATTTCTTCTATTGTAGTAAAGCGACTGTCTCCTTTTTGACCATAGGCTACATTTTCATCACTTCGATAATTAATTTTTGAATACACCAAAAAACCTACCAGCGTTGACGCCAATAAGCTAACCAAGTATACATTTGTAGGTAACACAGGCAAAAATGCATTTTTAATTGATACACTTTTCTCCCAATCTGCACCAAACACATCAAAAATAGTTGGTTTTTCAACTGTCTTTGATAGGTCATTTATGATTGATTTGTACGTACCTGCTATAAAATTCAACCCACTCAATGGAAAAAGCACCGCAGCTGAAGAAAGTGCGAGTGCTTTCTTATTTATCGTATTTTTTTCATTAGGTAGATCTTCACCATCAATTTTATAGTTGTGATGAAGATACTTCTTCTTTTTCAATGAGAGTTTCCCAATTCCCACTCGCATATCCTCCTAACCTCTCTGCATACTACTGTTTATACCAATGCTCAAAAAGTTTTCTACGTCGATGTGGAGAACTTTCCGTTTGTGGCTGTTGTACAGGTTGCTGCATTGGTTGTGGTTGAACTGGTTGTTGTGCAGGTTGTGGTACAGGCTGTTGTTGATACATATATACTGGTTGTGGTACGGGCTGTACAGGTTGATACATATACATTGATTGTGGTGGTAGTTGACCTGTACCAGCATATGCTTTAATTAATTTATCATTTAAATCTTCTACAAGATTCTGTAACTCACGTATTTTCTCATTATTCTTTGTTTCTTGAGCTTGTTGTTCTCGATTTCGTAAAGCTAATTCTTCTCTTTCTCTATTATTCTTATCCTCTTCTAATTTTAATTGGCGCTCTTGTATCTTTTTATCATATTCTGCTTGTATTTCTTCCTTCCATACAGGAATTAACTGCTTAATTTTTTCATCTAAACGTCCGAATTCTCCCTCCTGCTGTTCATAAGCTGCATTCATAATGTCTTCTACAGCATTAGCATACTCGGATAAATACATGCTCTTTTTATCGATTAAATCGTTTTTACCTTCTACCTTCAACTCATAAACTTTTTCTACAATTGCATTCTTCTGTTCAATATCATTCTCTTTCTTTAACTCTTCTTCACGAGCACTTATTAATGTATTTTTGCGCTCTTCTAATTCAGAAGAATATGCTGTTAACTCTGCTTCTTGTTGCAACTTAAATGACTCTAATTCTAATTGTTGTTTGTCACGATATGCATTAATTTTTTGCTGCATTTCTTGATTCTCTTTATTTTCAAATCCATCTAACTCTGCTACCTTTCGTTGGAAATTCTCTTCAAAGATTTCTTGTAGCCTTTCCTCTGCTTCTTTTTGATAATCACGCATCATAACTTCTTTATGAATATTTTCAAGAGCTAAACGAATTTCATCTCGCAGGTTATTAATATCTTGATAATATCTATCCTGGATGAGCAAAAATTCTTTTCCACTTAAAACATTTCTTACATAATGTAATTTTTTCTTTTCTAAATCAGTTTCTACAGTTTCTTCACTAATACCAAGCAACCCTAATAAATGTTTTACAGTGAATCTAGAATCATAACGTTTTTGTTTTTCTTCAACCTCTCTCAAATCCACAAATTGACTATATTCCGGAAACTCTACATCTTTTGTTTGAACTTCAACAATAGATTCTTCATTTGGATCTTTCTTTTCTAAATTGGTGTATAGAAACTCTTCTTCCAAGCTTTGAACTGAATCATTTTCAACTACTGCATATTCTAGATCTTCATTTTCCTTTTCTAAATTCACTCCTGTAGGCAGTTGTTCATTTAATTCATCCTCAATAGCAAAAGGATCTTTCTCATTTTCTTCAGATAAAGCTGCGGCTTGCTCTTGTAACCCTTGAATGTCTGATTCTTCAAAAACGTTTGCTCCCTGACCTTGCATTTCATGTAAAGGCATTTCTGTAAAAGGATCTTCATCTTCCTTTGCAAACTCTTTTTGCATTCCACCATCATATAACATTTTATTGGAAGTATTATCCTGCTTTACTTCCTCTTCCTTTTTCCCAAAGAATTTTGCTAAAAAACCACTTTTTTTCTTCTTAGGGTTTTCTACTTCTTGCTCAATTTCAACTTGTTTTTCTTCAGATTGATAAGTTGTATATATACCTTGTTTAATTTCCATTCCTAAATGAAAATCTACTCCTTTTTCGAGGTCATTTGAAATAGCAGTTAAAAGTGAAAATTTCTCACTGACTTCAACAGGTAATTCAAATTCATAAGCTTTCTCGTTTTCAATATCCTGAAGTAAAAGTGCTACTTTATCATTTTGTTGATTCTGCTCAATGTACTTTTGAATTAATTCCTCAGCCATCCTTAATCCCAGCTGTTTCCCATTCCCAGCCTTATTTTTCCTTAAAAACTTCTTAAATGTTTTAGATTGATCTTTTTGCAAAAATTCTACAATATACATTCTCTTAACCTCATTTCATGTATAGGATGTTTTTAAACAAAAGAGAAGCCTACAAAATAATAAGCTTCTCTTCCAGTGTTTTTCTTAGAAACCAGATGTAACGCCTTGAACTGTACTTGCAAAAGCTCCTGCTCCCCATAAAAGAACGCCTCCAACAATAACGTACAGTAACCATTTTTTCGCTGTACGGCTTGGACCTTCACCGAACATGAACATGAAGGCAATAATACATACACAGAAAACAATAACTACTATACCAAGTCCTTGTAACTTTCCAGACCAAGTTGTTAATGCATTACTTACAGAATCAAAGAAATCATTGTAAGTTAATAATTTAATAGCAAAAATATTGAATAGATCCATTTTAAATTCCCACTTTCTTATTTATGTGATTGATTATTTTGAGTTAAATGATTAGGTCTCGGTTGTACATCCGATTGACCTTGTGTTTTGTTCTTTTTTTCCTCTTCAACAACAGAAGCTGCGATGAGATCCATCGCAGCTCCTTCTAACATTTTATTTCTCCACTCAGGATTCCCCCCTTGAAGTAGAGACAAGCAATTGTCACTTACAATCTTTTGAGACCATTCCTCATATGTTGTTCCTTGCTTTTTTAAGAGCACCGCTGCTGCATTCTGCAATGGTGTTTTTTCATTTTTTCCAACTTTCCTAGCCATATCTAATTGACTCCTTTACTTAATACTTGGTAATTCTTTGAGAGAAGAAATTTTGAAACGTTTCTTGAATTACAGGGAATTCCCCCTTTAAGAGTAAGAAAACTCCTGCACACACAATAACCCCACCTATTAACATCATTAGACGGTAAACATTCTGATCAAGCATTTCTTCATCACCTTCCCTCTAACGGACATGCGAGGATGCAGATCCACTGAAATTCATGTGTACATCAGGTAAACTAAAAAGCTCAATTTTAAAAGTAGCTTTCACTTGATAATCTACTGTTTCACCAAATTGTACTTTTTTATTTAACTGTTTACTCTTTACAGCGAAAGCACCTTTGTAATGTTTATCGCTATATTCTTTTAAATTTTGAACTGCTACTTCAGTAAGTCCACCGTGTCTTTCAATTTGATAGTTTACTTGTTGTTTATAAGAATTTACGTTTGATACTTTAATACAAAGTACCGTTACTGCCACTATCAAGACAATTAAAAACAAGCCAATGAACCACTTTGTCATTTCCATAATTGAAGTTTCTGGCATTCTTTACACCTACTTATTTAAATTTCAACCCATTTCCACCTTTCATAGAAATTTCATCCTAAACTAATTGTCGATAAGTTATACACCAAGATTGCAGCTGCATAACCAATTACTATTAGGAAAGAACTCATTACAATTTTTGTAGGGAAAAAGGAAAAGCGTTTTAACTTAAACTCTACAATTTCATTAACTGCTCTTTGCAATTCAGCACTCGCTATTTTCCCTAATTCATCAATTACGTTTGTATCGTAAGAATTCTGCTGGAAATCATATATAGTTTGCATAAAAAGGACTGACATATCAGTACCACTAGAACGCATAGCAAAATCAGTAAATGGTTGAATATCATTTGGTTTATCCGTCAATTCTGACATAAACTTAGCTATCGAATTTACGTCTACTGGATTCTCTGTACGCTTTAAAATCTTTCGTAGTATCTGATACAAGCTAGTCCCACCCTCCGATTCCTTTAGATAAGGAATTAGCAATCTCATAAACTTAATAAAGCTTAAATGACGTTCAAATTTAAATGCATGATACATCTTCATCACGTGGTTGTATTTTGAACGATAAAAGAAGAATGGCAATCCGACGGCTAGCAAGTAACACCATTTCGAGAGAAATAACCCCATAAAAAAACCGATAACTACCATCAAAAGCGATTGTTTAATTCGCTTCTTTTGGAAATTATCGATCATTTTTTTTGTATTACCCAGTTCCTCTAGCATGTCATATAGTTTTTCTTCTGCTAAAAATCGGTTATATCGATTCTTTTTTGTATTAGTCGCTGCTACTATCCTCATGTTTTTACCTCCAATATCGAGTCATCAAAGTAATAGGTAGCAAAGGACTTAAAGAAGAGAAACATTAATAACATGTAAATCGCGGAAGTAATCCACCCAATCGGGTGTCTTGCGAATGCATCAATAAAAGTATCAAAACTAAATGAAAATGCAATGATGATAATAAAGAATACCACCAAACCACACAGCATTTTCATATCCTTTAAATGACCGTCTTTCTTCCGCTGGTAATCCTCTTTCTTCTCCTTCATTTCATTGTGGTATGATTTAATGTCTTTTAATGTATCTACATTTGTCCTACCTTCTAATGCAGCCGTTTCTATTTGCTCTAAATATTGAACAAATATAATATCATCACGATATTTATTAGAAAGTTCTTTGAAAGCATTAAGCACTTGCTCATGATCTGCCCCCATTAACTTCGCCTGTAATACTTTTAGATCTTGTTTTAGTTCTCCCTCTGACCGATCACTTGCTCTACCTAGAGCAGTTAGCAAGGTGTTACTATCATTTGTAAGAATTTGAGTCATATTGTTAACAAACTTGTTTCTCTCATTAAATGAAATCCTTTCGTAGACTCTTCGAATATTTTTTGGCATTAATACTTTCAAACCATATAAAACACCCAAAATTCCTATAATCAACGATACCCACCAATAATACAGTAAAATAAATGAAAAACCGCCTACAATTAATCCAGGGAATAAGCCATACCTTAAATAATCTTTTCTTTCTAACGGTTTTCCATAAGCTACTTTTATAGCATTTATTTCATCCGCATTAACAAACTTTTTCTTCCTAGTTTTTGCGTTAAAAGTTGATACCTTCAAGCCTCATACCTCCTTTCTTTAACATTCTCCTTTCTTATCTTGTTACTACTAAACCCTTTTTCAAATCTAATACATCTGTATGTTTCGGAAGCTCATATTTTAAATCTGCTTCAGCTAAACGCTCATAAAACTCTTCTGATAAACTTCCAGTTGAGTAAGTAAACTGACCGTTTTTGTATTTTTGCTCAAATACCATTCTGCACCCTTCAGGTGAGTATTCCACTACCTTTGAAAGATAACGTATAACTCGATTAATTTTCACACCATTATCATTAGTTGTTTTTATTACCAATCTTTTAATATGACAACCAAAACCAAAATAACGCATAATATCTTCTTCAAGGGATTTTTCATCGACCTGATAGCCTATTTTAGACATATTAACAAGTCGTTTTGGTGAAGCTTCAGCACTAACAGAATGTAATGTTGTTACCACATGATGACCTGACAATACTGCCTGTATCATTTCATAAGTTTCCATACCACGAAGCTCTGATAACATGATCCATCGTACATTATTACGTAAAGCCGATTTAATAAGACCTGTAACTGTTACACCATGGCCAGTTATCCAACTCAGTACATCTTTATCAGGAAATAGATGTTTTACGTGTGTTTCAGGCACATCTTCAATCATCGCAGCCTTGTGTTCAAAGAGTATATAAGAGAACAGCAACTTCAAAAATTCGGTTTTTCCTGTACCCGTCTCTCCTGAAATTAAAATGTTATTTCTACTAATCATAAGCATCTCGAAGAATTCCAACATAAATTCAGGTGCAAATGTAGCAAAATTCTCCTTGTTTAATGCTAGTCTTGGACGTACAATCCTTAATGACATTGTAGAATTCCCGACTGTATTTTGAGAATGTACTGCATTAATACGAATGGACCCATAAACTCCATCGAAAATCGGCTTCTTAGGAACAAATTCTGTACCTACAGCATTTGCAAACTTTTGAATTACACGAGAGATATATTCTTCTGAAATAATCTGATCAGAATTTTCATAAATACCTTTATAATCACTTGATTCTACTATTAAATGACTTCCGTTATAGGATAAATCGGTAATATCAGGGCGCTCGTTGATAAGTCTTTCGATAACCCCTGTACCAATAATTTCGGAAACAACATATTCCGCTACATCCTTATTATCATCGTAATCCATAAAATAAGCCGCATATTCCTTCTGGAGAATTGCTTTAATCTTCTTACGTGATTCCTCATTTAGCAGGGCATCAATTACTAATTCTGCATGTTTCGTGTTGAGGGCTTCTTTAATAATCTGTAACTTTTTTTCACTAAAATTAAATCCTGACTTTTTCTTGGTCGATTCGCCACTCGCTTTATTTATTCCAAACATTTTCTTCTCCTTTCATCTAAGATACAGCTATATTTACCTTACATGTAGCTTGATACGTATTATTACCATCCTTAACAATGACCCTTATAGCTTTTGTTGAGCCATTTTTATTATCAAGATAATTAAACTCATATTTAGCATCTTTACTAATTTTCACAAGGTTATTAGAAGTAATACGTTTTTTGAAATCTTCTTCAAAACCCGATTTTGTAATAAATAATTCTCCACTTTGAACTCGGGAACTGTTATCTGCATTTGCAATTGCACTTGATCGTACAGTCTCGGTCATCCCCTGAATAACTGAATCTGTGGAGAAATTTTGCTTATAATAATAACCGCCGATTACGGTCATAAACAGCCCAAAGATTAGTATCATCATTACGAAAGGATAGTCTTTCAACTTTTGTTCTCCTTTCTTGTGTAGCTTAAATTTATTAATAAATAGAAGGAGAATGTTCTCCCTCTATTTATTGGATATATTGTTGCTATTAATTATTTACCAGCTAATGTATTTTTGAAGGAATCGACAACGCTATCGAACACTTCAGGAAATGCCACTTTTGCAGCTCCAATTAAAAGCGCTCCTACTACTACTGCACCAATCATCCACCAAGTTCTATCCGTATTTTGATCTAACATCTTTACAACATCCTCTCGATTTTGTTTTTGTATATAAAAAAGAGACGTAATTAAAAAATCACATCTCTTTTTCTACCTAAATATTTAGTTAGTACAATCTGATTCCTAGTTTGATAGCACGCTCTAATGTGAAGTACTTATTTAACATAAGCATGTTAATCGCACCTAATGTAGTAGGCATTATATCATTCATAACACTATGAATTTTATCTTTTATATAGACAAGCCATATATTCAAACTGAACCCATCAAATTGACTTGTATCGAATTTAAAGTCAAAGTGGAACAAATCACCTAGTGATAAATTACCTGAAAGTAAATTCCCCATACCTGCTTGCGTAAAACTGGAAAGGCTACCTTCTAAAGAATATCCAATTAAACGAATTACAATCCCTGTAATTACAAAGTATAGCGCCATAAAGATAATTTGTTTCTTGGCCGAGTTATAGGTTAGGACATTCATACATTTTTCATCTCCTTTCCTATTGCTTTAACCAAGCAACATCTACATCTGACCAACCAGGCGGTTTGCCATTTGAGAAAGGATTTTTTGGATCAACAGGCTCTAACAACAATTCATCATCTTTCAGTGTTTTCGAGCCAATTGTCCCATACATATATGCATATAAATTTAATGGTTGTGTTACCTCAAAATTAACTTTATTAGCGCCAATAGGGATTCCTGATGCTATTAAAACGTTGTATTCTCCCAGATCTGCCCAAATAGGAACATATAACTTTCGCTTCCCATCTTTTATTGCATTCTTAATACGTGGATCATGGTCTTTTACTTGCTGATCTGTAAATAAATTACCCGTTTTTTGTTCAACATTAATATGTGGCAATTCAAAAAGATAATCAGTGTTCTTTTTGTCCGTGCTGCCTGTTTTCTCAGCTTCTTCTAAAGGAATAACAAATTGATCACCTTTTTTCTCATAATTCAAATGAGAATCAATTAATCTATTATCTACTAAAGCATTTGCCTTTACATCGTAAGGAACCGCTAATTCATTGTTATAACTAACTAATGGTTTCAACTCAAAACCATAGCCAGTTTTTTGTTTAGGCAGCTGTTTTAACGGAATTATAAGTGTTTCATAAAAGATTTCCATCTCTTTTCCGACTTCACGCTCCGTCATTATAACGCCTTTATATTTTAACTCAGTAGATGCTTTTGTATTTGCCTTTACAGTTTCTTCAGAAGAAGTATAACCATCCGTATCTACTTTGCCTTTCCCATCTACGATAAAGATAGATTCTTTATTGACTTTTTCAAATCTAACCTCGTAGTTTCTCTTATTATTTTTCTTTAAAAATTTAGGATCTACCTTGAATTTTATTTCCTCCGGTAATTCCTCAATTGTATATGCTCTACTGTCTACCAGCTTGTTGTCAGCCTTATCATATAAGTTAACAGCAACATTACTCTTATTAGAGTCCTCATAAATGATGTCCTTGTCTAAACGTACAATTACTGGCAAACCAATATCAGCAGGTGCAGTATCGATTCTTATTTTTCTAAGACCTAAATTTGCATCTGCCACAATTGTATATTTCACCTGGTTAGAAACAGGAGATAATTTGTAATCTACAGAGGTATTTACCACTGTTTTACTTACGTAAAAATCTCCAAATTCATTTTTATGTGTGCCGTAAACAAGATTCATTTTTACAATATCGCTGCTACTTAATGAATCATTTATATACAGCAAAATAGAGACCACTTTTGATAGATCCTGCTCTCCTGTATACCTATACCAACCATTTGACTTTAAATCAATTTTGTTTGGATTATTTGATTCGACAAAGCTGTTATTAAGCCATATTTCAACGTTCTTATTATTAGCATTTTCTAGTGCTATTTGTTTCAAGAAAGTAACACCATTAAAAGCAGATCCATTATGATCCTTATTTCTTGGAACATATGTAAGTGCCTTTATATGTGACTCATCTTTGATTGTCGTATACGGTTGAACACCGACCACATAGTCACTGTTCTTTTTCCCTGTCACTTTCTCAATTGTTTCACTAACACCGACCATACCAATTTTCACAACTGAAATATTTTTAGAACTTGTTCGGAATTTTTCTGCCCTCGTGTCCATCGCACTACTAAGAACATTCGTAATTTCCAAACCTACCTGATTTCCTTGCGGAAGTAGTACAGGATTAATTCTTGTCTCAAAGTTGATTTTTTTGAGCGTTTTATTACCACGAGTCAATGTGTCATGCCAAATCAAATGATTACTTCCATCATTTTGTTGCTCAATTTTTGGTTCGATATACTGATCACCATATTTAGCAGAACCAACCACATAATCAAGACCTTTTGGTATTTTCACTCTCATTTCTACTTTTTCATCCAATGAATTATAATCCATTGCATCAGGTAACTTTACTAAATTATCAACGGTTACACTAACATTATCTGAACTGTAGTAAGTATTTTTATTTGTTTTCACATCACTACTCGTCTCACCATTCATAATGCCTAGCGTTTCAAAATTGACAGTACTTCCTACAGGAGATTGCAGTTTTGTTATATTTCCCTTTTCATCATACTCAGTAAAGTTATTATACTTTCCTTCACCACGTACTCGATAACCCACTTTTCTATTAGCTGAAGGATAAACTATTGAATCCGTAACCGTTATGTTTGGCGTTCCTTTTTCATTAACACTACCTATTTTCTTTGTTTTTACCTCTAAAGGAATATTCCATGCTACAACCTCACCATCTCCCATAGATGCATTGATATCATTTTTGATAGCAGCTACTTCACCATTTTTCCTTGCCTCATCATATGCGCTATACCAATCATAATCCTCATCTTTGTTTTGGGTTAGTGTTTCAAAGGAATTATCTCCTTTTTTAGATATTCCAAAATAGATTTTTTGTTTATCACTATTTGTAACTCTTCCCGCAGAAGTGTTGGGATACCCCTCGTTTAACATGTTCTTCTTAGCTGTTTCCGCACCATTTTTCAATAGATAAAACGAATCTGTATTCCACTTATAAATCATCGTTGTACCACCTTCTGTAACAGCACGAACATTCAAATGACTTACGACTTTTACATTTTGTCCTACTATAACTGTTGGATCTCCTTTAGATACAGCGCTATAGCCAACATTTGGGGTACCTAACTCCTTATGATCTGTTGTATGGAATGTAGTTTGTATGGAATATGCACCTTTAGGGTTATTCCTTTCGGTAAGTGTGTATCTTCCAACAGTGTTATAAGGAATTGTATTCCCCTTGCCATCCTCATAAGAATCAATAACAAATTCTAAGTAATAATACACATTATTCGGTAGATTATCCTTATTATTTTTGCCCAGTACAGGATAATATTCATTTGTTGAATGTATTAAGAAACGTGTGCTTGAAAATGCTTTTTCATTCTTTCCGAAGGTAGGAATTACTGAATAACCTGGCCTTGACATCATCGTTGGGAAGGTTGAACCAATTACATAGTCTTCTATACTCCCCGTATAACCTACACGATCCTTTGTAATTTCTGGTTTATTCAAATGTACTTTTCCACTATCCCATACACTGTCAATCGTGTATTTATCAATATCACTAGCATTCCATTTATCTTTTGGAATATAAGATTTAGGACTGTTTGCTGTCTCTGTACGAGGATCTTTATAGCCCTTCATACCAATTTCAAAACTTTCCGTACCTTCTTGTGGCACTTTATCTACTATTTTATCAATAGCCTGATAGTTGAAAATCTTTATAGGTTTATCCCGCCCCTCAAAATTCAATGTTTCTGCACCTAATGATTTATAATCCCAATCGACTTTCCCTGAAAAATTAAAGTGATAATTAATCTTTCCAGCAGGGAATGTAGCCCCTCGTAAATCAGTTCGGTTTGGTAAATTATTTACAAATAAATCTAAAGCGACTGGATATATGATTGTACGATCATCCTCTTTTGCATTGGGATCATAAACCTTATAATCCAATCTAGGCATTCCACCATAAGAAGCAGTAAAGCGAGCCTTTACATTAACCTTTCCTGAAGTAGTAACGGGACTAATACCATCAAATGATTGTGATACATTTTCATTTGCAATATCTTTCCCATCTACACTTATAACCTGGATTTTAATGTTAGGTTTTAATTTCAATCCATGCTCCGCCCCTTGTACTTCCACCGTAACAGGGATCATTAAGGAGTTACCTGTTTCCTTTAACGTGTATTCCATATCAAAAGAAACAATACCCTTTTCCAAATCCTCTTTACCACCAACAGCAAATTTTGCATTAACACGCTTGTTTGTAATTCCATTTTCTAATGTACCGGTGATTTTCATCTTAATATTTTTTAGCGTTTCATTCTTCTTAGGATTAATCGTCACCTTCAATGGATATGTTACTGTATCAAACGTCCTTACAATGCCATTATTAGGGCTAGAATCATTACCTGCTTCATCGTTCGAATCAAAAGGTGCTGTTCCATCTACAATATCTGAAGGCTTAATAAAGGCTTCAAAATCAAACAACTCACTACCTTTTTTACCATTTGCCACAACTACCTCGTTTGGATTAATTTCCGTACTCTTCAGATCCGATTTTTCTTGCAGCACAGTCACATCATCCGTTTTTTTCTCTTGAGCCTGTTTCTGGTCCGATGTACTTTCTGCATGTCCAATTGATACAAAGTCGGCCAAGCTTCCAAACAGAAGCATAACAACAAATAGTAAACTAAATGACCTTCTAAACCACAATCGTATTCCTCCTCTCTTTACAACCATGAGGATCTATCCTCACATGAGAGAAGGGGATTGGTTGGACTCCTTGCTTTTTCTTCCATATAAACCTCCTTGTAACATTGCGCTTTATTTAAAGTGGTGTATTACTAGTAATCTTATTGAATGTATTTGAAGTATCATCTTCTTCAGACTTTTCATCGACAATCTCTTTAGTAAATATTACAGTTCCAACTTCCTCATAGGGTTCAACTGTATACCCTCTTTCTATCAAAATCCCTGCAACCTTTTGCATATCCTTCCAAGCCTCTGTTCCCTCTCCAAACTCAATAGTCACCTTGTTCACATTTCATCTCTCCTTGTCTATATGAGTAATAACAACATAGCGCTATAAGGCTTTATTTATCTCAAAAAATCATTTAGAAGTATTTAAAATTTTTATAACACGGGATTCGTCTATAAACTCTTTCCATCCCTCTACAGTCACTTTTTTTCTTATTCTTCTTTCCTCATCACGAATGGAAAAAATACCGAATCGATTTAAAACATTGGTCAATGCTCCCATATTTCCATACCTTAAAAATGATGTAATAGCTCGCTGTTTCAATTGTGGTATTTTACAATTTGTACGAATTAGTGCCGCAAAAGGAATGTATCGTCCTCTTGGATTATAAGCACCCTTCCCATACTGTTCATATAATTCAATGTCTACTAGCTCCATATCTACGATTTTGCAAGATTCCTCTTCCAATTCAATATGACTAATAATATAACCAACGGATTCTTTCACCTGTTTAATTATCGTTTCTTTTTTAGAGTCAGGTTGCGGCATAAATACGCCATAAACAACTTTTAATTGTTGTACATTATCTTCTAAAGGACAAACTTTAACTTCATCTTCCTTTTGAGCATAGTTATCTAAAGCACTTACCTCTACTGCATCAATTAATATATTTAAATCTTCACTAATTGGCATTACTGCATATTGCACTCTTAACCACTCCTTATTAAATAAAACTAAAAAGCCTACCATACATTTGATAGACTTTTGATTTCTATTTAATTCACTTGTAATTTAATCCTTGCTCTTAATCCTGGTACTTTTAATGGATCAAGCTTTATTAATTCTTCTATAAACACATATTCTTTTTCCAGGAGTACTTCAGCTGCATCGATTGGGTACTCTTGATCTCCATCATCTAAAACAATTCTTTTATTTTCAGAATAAAAAAGGAATCCATAAGTATAATCCTCATGAATTCCTTCAATACAAACTGACATTGTAACCCTCCATATTTAGTTGTAATTTTGCTCAGAGATTTTTTTACACCCTTTCGGTTTACCCTGTTCATCTAGTCTAATTGTCATTCCACCATATGTAACATTTCCAACAAATTTATTTCTATATAAATACTCACACCCTGTCTCTTTATCTACAAAAACCTTAATACCTTCTTTCTCACTTGAAATCGTTTGTACAGCTTCAGAATCCCCTGCTACCGGCTTATCAACATCTACACAACCAACAAGCCCTATAAGAACAAATCCTAGTAAGAATTTTTTCATATTATGACTGCTCCTTTATGATCTTGTTAATTTTTACTGGTTCATACATTTCTAGTTCTTCATTTTTACTATCTACTTCTTGGGTTTCAAAAATAAGACTATAATTCTCACCATTAACTTGCACCTTACAAGTTAAATCCTTTTCTATCCAAAAATCTTCAGTATTAGCGTTTAACTCTACTTCTACTTGTCCAAGTACATATTTTTGTATACCAAACATTTTGAAATATTTACTACTAATATTTAATTCTTTTTCAATCATCTTTTCTGCTATCTTTATATTTTGTTGAGTCTGTTCTTCCTTTATAGCAAGCATCTTATTGCCCTTATCCACATATTCATTAACACCAAATCCTATATAAACGAAAACTCCAGCAACAAGTATACCTATGCTTATAATTTTAATTAAACCTTTTATTGATCTTGTATTCTTCTTTTTTTGCGAATCCATGCTACTTACCTTCTCGTTTTTCTTGATTTGCTTGCTCTCTTTTTCGTTGCCATTCTTGCTTTTTATAAAACATTTTTATTGATTCTTCCCAATACGTATATTTACAATCTGTTTCTTTTATTTTCATCCTTCTTCTCTCCCTTTAATTTATAAGCCAATGGATATAAAGAACTAGCAATACTAATATTAGAAAAACAATTCCTGAAATGATAATAATATTAACCATTTTAAGTTACTCCCTTACTAATTTTTCAATATTTTTAGGGGCATACATTTCAGTGTTCGTTTTTTTATCAATTATTTTTTTGACATTAAAATACACTTTATACTTTCCATCATCCGTTTTGACATTACAATTCATGTCCTCTTCTACCCATTTTTGATTATTTAGTTCTTTGCCATGTCTATTATCAAATAACTTAATGTTTTTAATATCCTTATTTAGTTCCTTTGCAATTAACTCTTCTGCTATTTTAATATTTTCATAAGTTTGTAGGGATTTTACCTTATCCTCTTTTGCTTCATTAGTCATCCATGTATAAGACCATAAGAAAAACCATATCATTAGTGCAAATATGAGACACTCTATACTAAATATCATTTTTATTAGCTTCTTCATAGAATCACCTTACTCTTTCTTACCACACTCTAGCTTTTTCATTGTCGCTGAACCTGATCCCGTACTACTGGAGCTATACGTATAAAGATAATTACAATCTTGCACCTTATCATGTAAAATGATTACTTCTTGTAAAGCTGTATTTCGAGGATCAGTTCCCCTTACACCATCATCAACAATATGAGCTTCTAAAACTTCAATTCTTGATTCCTTATTTCGTTCTTTATTTGTAATCTTAATTTCTCCTAATTCATAATTTTCTTCGGTATTTGTAACTTCTTTATTTTCACTTGTAGCAGCCTTATCCTTCTCCGTTACCATAGTACCTGTATTAGTAGAATTTGAACAACCTACTAAGCTATATAGCGCCATAGCGTACGCTAAACTAATTAACGCTTTTTTCTTATTCATATCTCCATCCCCACTTCCCTAATTTCTTAAATTGCCTTTCCTTTCGAGATTAATTACAAACAAAACATACTGATTACTACCTAATATGCTTTGTTTATAGCTAATCTTTACCAATAAAAAAGAGCAGCCAATTAAGGATCTGCTCTTTCTTTTATATTCTCTTATTTTATTAATCCTCAAGAAACCATTAATCACAACTTGGGCCGCTATCACCAATCGATGAAGAATCCGGTTGGGAACAATTATTATCATCCCCTGATGAATAAATTGAACTTCCTAATGCAACACCTAAAACAATATTATTAATGTCATTACTTTCCGTACTATTAGAAGAATGAGTAGATCCATTGTATGAACGTATTGGACTTCCTTTACCTCTCGTTTTATTAGTGTTCTGTTTACCCAAATTAGTAGAAACATTGTTATTTTGGGTAAATACTCGCTTCATCATATCTCTATCCCCTTTTTCATATCGATTTTTTTTATCCTTGCTATGATCAATTACATAAACAGGATTCTGATTTATATCATCTTTTTGTATATTAATTTTTGAAGGAGAATTTTTTTCTTTTTTATATCTCCTAATTTCTTTCTTTTTCTTCAAAATAGTTATAATTCCAATGATATACCCTATCCAGAAAGCAGCACCAATAATATAATTAAAAATAATATCAACAAGAGTAGTTGGAAAACCCTCTCTATCTAGTACATTTTTCATCATTGGTTCTATTCCCCACTGTAACGCCAAAAACATAATACATCCTATAAATAAAGATATCCATATACCACCAATTTCATCTTCCAATTGACCTATCCTACGTTCTTTTTCTGCTGCATTCAAAACATTCACCCTCTTACTAGCTTTTTATTAAGGCATTTGCTACCTGATAGCAAAAGAAGTTTTCACTAAGTACTTGAAATAAAGGATCTGACATCCATGCAGCATCTTCATCTAATACGCCTTTTACGTTTAAAGCATCATTAAACTTCTGCATGACACCTTTCTCTTCATATAAGTTCTCTCCAACTTGAACGAACATTTCCCAACCTTTTTCATTAATTTTTATTGTGACTTCCTTGTTCATGATTTCCCCCCTCGTTTGCTACGGTTAGTATAGGATCTATTTTCTGAATACCAATTATATTTTTTTGAGAATCATACCTAAATATGACCTTATAAATACCTGTATTAGTTGTTACTTTATAATATTTTGTCTTTTCCTCTAAATAAATTTTTTCAGCTAGTATATTAAATTCACTCACTAACAATTCTTCCATTGTCTTAATATTATGTTCAATCTGTTTATTGTTTTTTTCTATACTCGTATTAATATCACTTCCAAGACTTTTCACAACTGTAATAGATATTAGAAATAAACTTACTAAAATAATATATTTTTGTTTTCCCCAAACCCTGTTCGGATTTATCGCTAGATACGTTATACCTGTAAGAACTAAAACTATTAGAATAATATATAAATAGGCAGGCATTAATTATTTCACACCTTTCCTTTCCCATAACAGTTAGTACAGGTTACTTTAATACCAAACTCCTGCGTTTCATAACCAAATGAACCCTCTTTTATTATGTAATTTTTACCGAATATGAAACCTGCGCCCTTGCACTTCTTACATTTTCTAACTTTCTTCATTGTCCGTCTCCATCCATTTCCCCCAGGTTAAAAGTAAAATAAAAATTTCGCCATCAACTTTCACACTTACTCTTAATCCTGATTTCTCTAGATCACCAATTATTTCCAAGTAAACATCACTCTTAAAAATTACTTCTTCTGCAATTTCTCCCATGCGAAGTTCAATTATTTCATCTTCCCAGCAAATACCTACAATTCTTCTTACCTCTTTGCGATATTTCCAATACTTCCATTTAATAACGACACTATTATAGAAGGACCTAAAAAAGAAATTCGAAAATGTTTTTCTAATCATACCCTTGAAATTGAAACTAGTACGGTTCTCCATAATGTTACAATTCATTAGGCTTATTGCTAAATGATCATATCCTCTATTCATTTGCTCTCTAATTTTTTTAGTAAGAAATTTACTAGTAAACTCTTTTTCTAAAAAATTTTCAAAGGCTATTCTATAAATTTCTAACACCACTTGTTTTTCTTTCTCTGAATTATGCCTCAAATTAGCTAACTCGTATTCCGTTATTAGGGGTTCTTTTACCAATACAAACACCTCCTCTACTTTTATATACTACTGTTTAACAAAAAGAGCAGTCCCTTTAGGATCTGCCCTTTTTCAGTACCAATCTTGTTTAAAATATTTTAGATGAACATAAGAGTAGAGGTAACAATGCTATATCACCTGGGGAAAGGAGGAATTAATATATCTGTTACCTCCACTCTTATACTCAACTGACTATAAAAAAAAGAGCAGACCTTTAAGGAGCTGCTCTTTTATCATCTTTATCTTTAGATTTTTTTACACTTTAGGATATAACGCTCTGCCCAAAATATCCTCAGCATTATAAGTTTCTACAAATTTTGTCCATGAATCATTTCCATACGGGTTATCTCTATAGTTTTTCTGCAAGAGTCCTAAATTAATAGGTAAATCCATTAACATACCAGCTGTCAATGGCAAAGGCAATAACTTTGTTCCTAAAATTTTCGGGTGAAACTCTACATGATGATATTTCAGCGTCTCTGCAATCCATTCAGCCGCTTGTGGATCAAGTATTCTTTTATAAAGTACATAATGACAATTATCTAGAATGACATCATCTAATCTTAGTACATGCTGAACGCTTAATGTCGTGCTGATTCTGTAACCACACCATGTTTGAAAAATGGCATGAAATTCAGGAGATGCATATCCTTCATATTCCATAAGGAAAAGATGTAATGATTTTTCTTGTCCCCACTTTATATCTTGCATTTTTTTTATTTCCATTAAGAATTCCATAACACGTTGACTATTCATTTCTTGATTTCCAAAAAATTCATTAGGGAAGATTACATGAATTAAAAGTTTTTCTTCTTTTTTTGCCATTAAATCATTATTTAACTGCTGCAAAACATCTTCTTTTTCTAAATTATACGTTAAAATATGATACCCTTGTTTTTCTTTAAATGTATACACATTTGATATTTGATCTATTGGATCTATTACTACTAAATTCTTTTCTTCCTCTAGCAGAATGTTAGGTATTATAACAGAAAAATCTTTTCCTGTTCCTACGCCACCTACAACAGCTGTGTTTACATTCTCTCGTTCCTGTACTTCTTCCTTCACGGTTTCAACAGCTTTTTCGACTTGACCAAGCCTTACCATGCTAACACCTCCACTTTCTAATCAACTTGTAATTTATCGATTAATTACAAACAAAACATAATGAAGATACTCAATATGCTTTGTTTATTGCTAATCTCAAAACATAAAAAAAAGCAGCCCCCAGGGATCTGCTCTCTTTACATAAAATTATTTCACTTGATAATCAATAAACATTACTTGATCACGAAATACCTCAAACTTTTCTACTTTGTCATTAATACCTTCAAATCCATCTCTACTTTCGTTCATCTCAACTTCAAATATTGCGTGTCCAACACCCTGAAAAAACTTAGTATTAATGAGTGTACTTGCTTTCTCTATATTCTCCGCATTGACAATAGTCGCTCTTCTTATACCACTTACAAAATGAAATATTGCAACAATATTCATGACTTTCCCCCATTCAAATTGTGCAAAAAGAGTTTGCAAACAAAAAATAAATTCAGTCTAATAGCATGGTAATAACCATTATTTCAATTCCTGTCCAGGTTAAAGTGACTAAAACCAATATCAACAGCCACAAACACCCATCTTTTATTGCTGTTTTTACGTTTCCCATTCTTATATTGTCTTTCCTGTAAGAATCATGATGAATGATAGCGATGCATCAAATAACAAAATCATTAAAATCATAAAAGCTATCATAGCTGGAAATAACAGTTGATCTCGGCCAAACATATCCCCTTACCTCCCATTCCCCTACTTAATTGTGACAATAAAAAAGAGCAGAACCATTTAAATGATTCCGCTCTTCAGTGTATGGAATTTAGTTTGTTTTCTCGTACTTACGAGTTTTACCTTCAGATATTTTTTTTAGGAACTCTTCTTTATCATCAGCTGCTTTAAATTCCTTTTGGAAGTTCTCCCAATAATTATTTGATGATAAATCTACCCTTTTAGTAGAAATTCCATTTTGAGTCGGTGAAACTAAATGTCTTTCTCCACCATTAGCAAGTCGTAAAGGATCACTTTTACCAAACTTCTCTTTTAGTGAAATTGATACAACAGCATACTTTCCAGCCTTGTATTCTGTTTCCTCTACTTTGTATAAAGCATATTCGTTAGGACGATCTTTACCACGATGTATCTTCCATTCGTTTTCTTCAACTATTTCTATGAATGTTGATCCATCATTTTCTTTATACTTTTCACCTTTTTTAAATGCTAGTGAATTATCACTACACCCCGAAAGTATTGTGATTATAAAAACACATAAAACCGATAATAATTTCATGTTTTTAAACATGGTCTCTTCTCTCCATTCTATTGATAGTAACTATATTATTATATCATCATATCAACATGTGAGACCCTTTTATTTTCATGGCGCTATAACGCAATGGATCTCATTTTAAATGTACAACCCAATGTGTTTTTCGGACCAATGTTATATTAATCACTGTAAATGTATAAATTGCATTCATACTATTACAAAAAACGTTAATTTTTTCACCTAAACTATAACGTTCATCTAAGTCAAATAGACCCACGCTAATACTTTTACTCTTCAGAATTTTCCTTGCTTTTGCGTTAACATTCAGCTCACTCACCTCCAAACTCTACTACTATTTCGAGCTAAAGTTTCGTTATAGAGTGAATAAATGACCTGTTGTGTATTATAACGATAAAATTCCGATAAGACTTTAGCTGCTGAATCGAAAGTAATCATGTATTCAGTTAAACCAACTATATGAACCAATGGTATATTTGCGCTAATCAATAGATTAATACCAATATCCTTACAGCCAATTAATTGTTTTACTGCATCCATATACCTTTTAGTAAGACGATCAAATGCTGTAATTACTAAAATCTGCATCTTTTCTGACTCTCTACTTTCACCTAAATGCTTCTTGGCTCTTTTCAAGGCTACAATACAATCAGCTTCACTATCATATTTATTAAAATCTAAATGGCAGCTCACTACTTCGTTATGATCTAACGTATCTACCATTTCTTTCTGAAATTCTAAACTTAAATCATATTCTCCTACAACAAAATATCCCGTAGGATATTTCCTTTTTGCTGTTATAACACCTGCAATTTTTTTTACATACCTTTCACGGTGTTCCTTTCCCATGCTACTTACTCCCTTTATACGCAGCTAGTTCATTTTTTTGAAAAGCTACCTTCTCATACAATTTAATATTTGATCAGCTTAATTCTACATAAAACCATTTTCAATCATAAAACGATTAAAAATTAAAGGTCTATATTTATACCTTCACAAATGCAAGAAGGAGATTCTTCATTTATGAAAGGGACGATTAGTCTCGTTTCGCCCACTCGCTAAAGGAATGATTGTACAGTTAATCGCTCAGGAATATTCCGTCATGGCGCTATGATCTAACTATGATCTAATGTACAGCAAACCTTTAAGTAATTTGTAGAGCTTGATGCCCTACAAGATAGACCACCACTAGTTGCTCTCTTACAAGCGGTACTTATGACCCTCAGGGTTTATTCGTGTCTTTCTTCTCCCTAATCACGAAATGGAGTGGCAAACAGTGGTCGTGGCACTCCCCCAGCATCTATATGCAATTTTCAAAGGACAATCGGGATCATCTTAAACTAAGAAAAGTAATTATTTAATAGGATTAACTCCTCATAACAACATCCCTTATCGATTTAAAAACTTCAAATGATCCCTGGTGCATTTAAATTTCATGCACAATTAAATGATCAAATATTGTATTATTAACTAACTTGCTTTGATTTCTTTATAAATTTAACTTCCATCAATTTAGCATTAGTATTAGATTTCTTTGCGATTATAACACCATAACTGTTTCTTACACATTTGATGTACCTAAATATTCTTGCTAACGGAATTTCACGTTTTTGCATCGGATCATACAGATTGCCATTATCTAAAACGATATATTCTTGTCCTTGAAAAGTACTAATTGAATGTGCCTTTCTTACTAAAGCACCAGTATCCATTTCTTGTACAACTTTTAAACTATGTGTTTTTTTGCTAAATTCTTTTGCACGCATGAACATCTTCTCCAATCTTTAATTTTTATATTTAACAGCCGATTTTCTCAGGATCAACTGTCCATCTAACAACAAGTTTTTCAACTCAACCAAGAATCACATAACTCTTAAAACAAATTTCAAGGCGAGCATTATAAAATTTTCAATGCAGTCTACGGATAAAAAACAAAAAAGGCGTAAACTAATGTGCTTTAGTTTACGCCTTTTTCTTCTACCCGAAGAACCACTTTTAAAAGTATAACTGAACAAAACCAATAATATTTAGCAGTAAAACCGCGCAAGTATACCCTTGTATAAACACACAAAAAAGTATAATATTATTGATGTTGCATCTAGTTATGCTTCATCAAGTGGGCGGCCTTTCTAAAACACCTTATTTGTTTTAAGAAGGTCGAAAGTAATAGGAGCTCCAACTCTTATTGCTTTCTGCCCATGTACTATGTAATTGTTAGTAGTTCGCTTGTTAGATGTTCTTACAAACAATCTATCACAAACAAGATTACAACTATTGAACAATATCGTCAATCCATATTTTCTTAAAAATTGTAACATCTAACCAACTTACATAACATAAATCTTCGGAAAATCCTATGTTATCAGTACATCTGATAACTCGGATTTTTTTTTGTAATTTTAAAAATACAAAAAAGTAAACGTAATTTAAGAACACTTGTTCTTATTTTAACACTATTTTCTCATTTTGTTAACATTTTGTCGGTAATAAATTACTTTATCCAAATATAGTTAATAAACAAAGATTAAACTAATAATAGTTTGTGAATCATTCACAAAGGTTTCAATTATTTCGGATTCGATATTTTGGAAATATCCCTAAAAACAACGAATGCGATTGCCTCTATTGAGACAATCGCATTCTAATTATTTAAAGGTTACCCGATCCCGCCACCAGGATCTCCCATTCTAGCTAATAATTGTTCTGAATCTTTTTTAACTATATTGTTTGGTTGCTCTTTACTACCAGCAGCAGTATAAAAAATTCCTGCCGCAAGAACTATACTTGTTAGTATAAATAATATTTTCTTCATATAGCACCACCCTCATATATTGTACCATTTTTTTTAAATTCTACCACCATTTTTTTAGGGAATTTACAATAAAATCTATTACCTGCACACTCGAACAGCGTAATTGACTTTTCAATTAAAGAAATATCACCTTTCGCTATTCCTAAATAACAATATTGCATAGGTGTTAAAGAGCCGTTTTTCTTTTCTAGATCACTAAGAATACGAATTGCATTTGCGTAATTTCCTCTAATAATCTCTAAGAAAGATTCCTCAGCAGGATGATATATTTTGATTTTATCCAAATCTCTTTTATTAACCAGCTTAATAAATGCATATGTATTGAGTATTTCTTGTCGTCTTTGCTTTTCTCTTTCAAAGTAATAATATGGACCTAATTGTTCGATGGACTCTTTAATATACTTATCTGCACGATCATAGCTCTCAAAAGTAAAAGACTCCGCTAAATATACAAGTGCTGATGCCCTCAAAAGGTTAAAACATCCCTCAGGATCTTCCAGTGCCAAAATATCATGACATGTACTCCTAAGATTTTCAAGTTTGTCTTGGACTAATAATGCAAACGACAAGCACTCTTTTATTCTGCCTAAATAAGCTGTTTTAATAAAACTATCAGATATCTCTTCAACTTTTGGTAGCAATACGTCAGCATATTCAAACAATGAAGTATAAGTTTCTAAATCACACATAGTATAGCAAGTTAATATGCCATACAATATCTTCATTTCCTTTGTTTTAATAACCCTACTACCCTTCCGATCTTCAAGCTTATCCAACAATTCTTGCTTTGCAATGACACCGCTACTGCGCTGCCACACTAATTCATATACATAAGACCATTCCCTATTCATTGCAAGTGATGAATTTTTCTCTTGATCTACTACTAGCTTAAGAAGTGATAAATCCCCTTTTGCATTGGCATACTCCATAGCAATTCTCAAATTTTTCTTACTTGTAGTAACTGAACAAAAATTATATATCATTTTTCTTTGTTTATTAATATCATTCACATACAGTAACTTAGATAACTTAATTAAATTCCAAAAATTAAACTGGATTTTTCCTGTTAAATTCTTCGAAAAAGTTCCAGGTGAAATACCAATTATTTTAGCTATATCCTCTTGATTTTTCCTTTGGAAATCAATCTCATCAATAATTTCACTCAAGAATTTTATTAACGTTTGTTTTGACATTTCTTCTTTTCTCTTAAGTATTTGATTCATATAATTTTCCCTTCTAAAAAAACAAGAATTCCCCAAGACCCCTTAGTATATTTATTAAACTTAATGTTAGCATGTGGTATTTTACCATAAGCATATCAAAAAAAATGTCAAATGTTGTCGAAGTGAATGGTTTAATTCATATGCAATTATGCATACAATAATTAAACAACTAATTATATTCTCAACAATCAGCTGCAAAAAGAGACTCTATTCCTCAAATAAAGTCTCCATTCGCCGTAACTATTTTTCATTTCTCAATGTTTTTTTTAACCTTTTATTAGACACATATAAGTATGGTTTACTCTCATAAACTTCATGTTTAAAATAGGAATAACTACCCTTTAAAACAGTAATTTGTAACTTCTCAGACTGTAATAATACCCAATATTTACTTTCATCCAAAACTAAACCAGATAATTTCTTTCCACTTGCGAAATATACCGTAATATGATTCCCTACAGCAAAAACATATTCCGTAGGTTTATTATGGCCAGCTAGCTTCATCTCCTCAGTATAGAAATCATTAGTTTCTAATAGTGGATCATGTTTAGTATGTGCAATATAAGAAAGAGCACGCTTCATAATTGAATAATAATTCCCTTTATCTGTCTTGATATAAAGATAGTAAGTACCTTCAGCTATAAGAACACCTTTTATCCCCTTACCATCTTTAAAAGAACAACCAATTCTTTCTCCTATTTGAAATACAAATGATGTTTTCTTATCCTCTTCACTAAACTTAGGAGATCTTTCTTCAACAGTTAAAAATTCTTTATGCTTTATATATTTTACCTCAGCAAAGTTAACAGTTACCTGATAAGATTCACCATCCCCCTTCACATCTAAAACACAATAATACTCTTCTATTGTTGAAATTTTACCTGTTAACAATTCATCATGATTTAGAAGCTTTATATCTACAGTTGCCCCCCTCATAAATACATAGGAGTGTCTATAACGTCCTCTACTATCACGATCTACAGAATAATTTTTACCCATATAACACACCACCAATAAAATAGATTTCTAAAACAGTCTATATAATTTCACATACCATAAATAGTATATAACCCTAAATAACTCAAAATAACCCCCTAGCAAGAAGTAAAGCCCGAATTATTAAACGTATAACGCTATAGCTATCTCTCCGAAAGATGTATCGAAGATATAATTATGTATTGGCATAGTGGACAATTAAACATTAACCAGCTGGCAGTCCTTCAATTAGGCTGTATGATGCCGTTTCGTCTGCCGTAGCGCTATTGTTTTTTGCTTGTAATAAGATATTACCCATTTGGGGAAACAGCTCATTTAAATAGCTTAAATAACTCTCCCTTTTTCGTCCTTTTTCACGTAATGCGAAGGAAATTAACATGCCGATTGTTGAAAAACCTGTTTTTGCAGTTTTCCCTTTTCCTTCAACAGTTTTATATATTTTATTACTCTTTTTCAGGACAGTGTTTAGGGTACTTCTAGGAATATTTATCGTTTCACATAGTTCTTTTTGTGTAAAGTATAGCACAGGTTTATTTTTAGAATTCATCGACAGGAAAGCAATAATATCCGCTTCCCACTCATGCCAATGACTACGCTCACGATCCTTACGTTGTTTCTTATGTTTTCTCCAAAATGCAGCTGGTGACCTAAACGAATGAACTTGTCCAGGTGTCGCATATGTTTGAAGTAGACGATCAATGTAATCTTTGTGCGCAGCCTGGTATTTTCCTGAATATGCAGACATGACAATCCCTCTAACCTCAACATGATCTAAAGGCTGTTCCAGGTTACTATTAAATTGATCCATCATATCTAGTGTTTCTTTAATTGACACTTTACTTTGAAAACATGCTAAAGAAAGGGTGAAAATCGCATTGTTTCGCCCTGCTTTCGTTTGTTTTGGAGATACATTTGTACAACTAATCACTTGTTTGAACCATAATTCATCCATTTGTTTGGGTTGTTCTACAGGTTTATTTTTAGAAAATGGAGTTTCAATTACGTTGTTTTCACCTGGAATTGCGAAAAATTCTTTGCCTTTGTTATCATCTTGTCTTTTACTCCAATCCTGCAGCTCCTTAAAAGAATATACATTTTCCTCAAAGAACATAATAATATTCTCTTCTGAAGGCATTCTGAAGAAACCAAAGTGATTACATGTTAAATCTACTTGTGGTAAACTTTCAGCAAACATTTCTCTCAAGTTTTGAGAAATTCTTTTTGCCGATTTAATAGCAATATAGTTCTTTTTATTTGTTACATATACAGCTTTATCTAACACATAATATACTTGGTAACCCTTTGTAGTTTGAAGGATCATTGTCGGCACACCAAAACCAGCATTTAACGCAACATCATTGATTGCTGTCATTGGGAATGACTTTGAATCGATGTCAATCACAAAACAATTGATTTGTTGTAGGTTTTTTTCAGTGTGGCCAACAATAGTACGAAGACCATTTTCACTATATGTACCAAAATTATATACATTAGGAGTCCAGTGAGAAGCTTGTCCAACATGATCCAGTGTAGCTTCCTCAGATGTTAACACTACTCCTCTTGTACCAAAAGGTGCGCTTAAATCAGCTTTTTTACGAGTGATAAAAATAGATCCTTTTTTATTCTTCTTACCATTCAGCATTTTGTCTTCAAACTTCTCTTGTTTTGTAATTGATACTAGAGCAGCTTTTGAGTTTTTAGATTTATATTTTCGTAAACCTTTATGAAGTATAAGATTAATAGCTTTCTGTACTGTATTCACGTTGGATCTCCTTTCTACTAGATTTAAGACAATAAAAAAAGGTGAGCAGTTATATCACTGCTCACCTAAATAAATAGACTTCCCGAATTGTAGAAAAAGGTAGAAAAAACCATGATTAAATACGCTTATAGATGCACTTAAATAGGGGTTTCTATCTTTACAAATCTACACTAATTAACTATACTAATAGGAGATATTTCATATCTCAATAGCATAGTTAATTAGAACGGTTTGGGAAGTTTACGAACTGAGTGAGCAGTTACGTAAATGGAATACAAGATGTTTCCAGCAAATTGTATTCACCAAGAAGTAGAAATGTTTCCAGCAGATCTACTTCCTCTGTCCTTGAGATTTCCAGTCTCATAGACAGCCGTTCTTTTTTTATTTGTTTTTATGTTTATGTGTCTTATATATCCTACAAATTCTTCCGAATTTTTTATGTATATTATCAAACTAAATCGAATTGCGTTGAGAAAACTTGTTGTCTATAACGTTACAACAAGTTTTTTTGTTTGTAAACAAAGAATTTCAATAAAGCTCCTTCCATTTACACATTTACACATGTGTAAATGTGTAAATGTGTAAATGCCCCTTATTCACTATCATCCTATTGTTTATACAAAAAATATCTAAATTATTTTTACACTTGTGTAAATGTACACAAGTGTACATGTGTAAAAATATAACCCTATGAAACTATATAAACCCTATTATATCAGCGTTTTACTTTTGTTTGCGAACTTGTGTAAATGTGTAAATGTGTAAATTTGTATTGATATTTCTCTGGCGGGGTATTATAATTGGATTAAGAAGTTTTTACACATGTGGACTCGTGTAAATGTGTAAATGTGTAAAAATAGAAAAGTTTTTTTTGGAGGGATACATATGAAATTAAAAAGACCGTTAACTATTACTGTAGCAAACAGTAAAGGTGGCGTTGGTAAATCTACTATTGTAAGGCATTTATCTTATCATTTAGCCTTAAAAGGATATAAAGTTCTAACAGTTGATATGGACCCACAGGCCAACACGACAAAAACAATGATCTTAACAAGAAAAAGAATTAATGATGAATACTTCGCTTTCGACAAAACATTAATGAGAGCTGTACAAGATGGTAGTTTAGAAGACATGCAATTGAATATAATGGAGAATTTAGATTTACTACCTTCCCATAGTGACTTTGAAAACTTTGAAACATTACTAACATCAAGATTCGGTCATGCTGATCCTTCTGATCCTAACTATTATCAAGTAGAAACTAAAAAGATTAATTACTTTAGACACCTATTGGAACCTTTAAAACAAAATTATGACTTTGTCGTCATTGACAGTCCACCTACAGCATCTTATTATACAAAAAGTTCTGCAATGGCAAGTGACTATGTACTCGTAGCATTCCAAACACAAAGTGATAGTTTAGATGGTGCTAATGATTATATCAATCGATTCCTAAGAAAATTAGTAGAAGAATTTAATGCCCCACTTGATGTAATTGGCATATTACCAAATCAATTACATAGTGCTGGTAAAATAGATGGTACAGTACTACAAGATGCGAAGGATATTTTTGGGGAAAACAATTTATTTAGAAATTTAATACCTTACGCCAAAAGAATTCAAAGCATTCCACGTGTTGGCTTAAATACGGATCAATATTGGGACAAGAAGTTATTTAATGAAGTTTTCGAACCATTTACAGATGAATTTTTAGAGCGAATTAATAAGATGGAGGATTTAAGCAATGAGTAAAGATATAGGCTTTTTCAACAAAAAGGAAGGCGGGGAGAATCCTGGGAAAAATACAGGAGGGAAAATTGATGTTGGCTATAAAGCTGACATCACTCCCTCTACACCATATGATCCTAGTATACCTGCGAAAGCAACACTAGTTAATAGTGATAAGCGAGGTACTATTCGAATGCCTTTAGAAACTAAACATGAATTTGATGCTTTACTTGAGATTTCAGAATACCAATACACTTATGAACTACTAGCTGAAATGCACTACTTATATATGCAAAAATTGTCACCTGAACAGCTAAGGTTATTCCATGCGCAACTTCAAAATATTAAACGTAAAGCTGCTCTTAAAGAGGCTAAGAAACAGCAAAAGAAATAAAAATAACATGTGTAAATGTGTACATGTGGTCTTTTACACATTTACACATGTTATACCTACATAAAACATATAGAGCCATATAAACCCTCTATATCATTGTATTAGTGATAATTCACTATATTTTTTTGAACTAAAATTTGTGTAAATGTGTAAATGTGTACAAATACACATTTACACATTGCGAAAGGATCGATAACCATGAGAACCCTCAGTATTATAGGTTTAGTAGTCATAGCTTTAGTAGTTTTAAATGTAATTTCTCTACATACAATCGGGACATTATCACTCATAATCGGACTTTTAATAGCACTCTTAATCGGTGCTTACTTCCTATATTATATAGTTCTTAGCTTCCTGGCACTATTTACTACTATCGTTGGAGTTATCATGGTTATCTGCTTAGTTTCTTATGCTTTTCTACTCTAATGTATTTAACCCTTGGGAGGATCTATATGAATCTTAATGAAGAATTAAAGACCATTCTGAGATAAATAGGGTTATTATCTGAAGCTTATTCAGTTGGAGGAGGTGAGGAAATTGAGTTTATTCGTAAAAGTCATATCTATATATATTCCATGACTATATAGCGCTATAGCTCTTGAGAAAGGAGAACACGCATGACAATACCAAAGAGAAAACAAATTATAGAAGCTACTATTAATGCCCAGGCATCTCAAAACTATCAAGATTGCCAAGAATGGATCAATGAGACCCTACGAATAATGGCTAAAGGTACAAAACACGAAAAAGATGTAAATTGGGCTTTAGAAGTGTGTAATACCTATAAAAGCTTATGGATAAATCAAAGTACACATACAAAAGGAGAAATGCAAAATGAACTACACTAAAACTAATATTACTGACGAGAATATTGAAATGTTAAAAACATTGTCTCATCCAATCCGTGTTGAAATTATAACTATTCTTATGCAACATAACACATTGAATGTTTCAGAACTCGTTAATAAGCTACAAATACCACAATCAACAGTTTCACAGCATCTTTCTAAAATGAAAGGAAAGATAGTAGGTTGCGATAGAAAAGGTTTAGAGGTCTATTACCATATAAGTAACCCTATAGTCTCAAAGATCATTGAAATTTTACTACCTAACAATAAATAAATTGACTATGACAGGAGAATTAAAGTATGAACGTATTAATAGAAAATCAAAAATCAAATTGTTTTTTTGATTCTTTTTTCCAAAATCATCCTATAGAAAATGATGTGTTTGTTATCGAAGCAAACGAGAAATATTTCTTTTTCGAACACGATACTGTTATTGATATGATTAAAGGTTTCTCACAAAAAGACCAGGTGTACATCAAAAGACAGCTGCTATTTTATAATTATTTAAATCAAGACTTAAGAATTTGCTTAATACAAATCGCATCTGATTACATAAGAAGGCTTGTAGGAAATCATAAAAAAATGGAGTGCAAGATCCTACCCTTACACACCATCATTCATTGTAATTAAAGAATACAGAGATCTCTAACACAATATACCCAAGTAGATTATACTATAATCCTATATAGCTTGTAACTAAAAGGAGTCGAATATATTCGACTCCTTTTTTTACCTATTTTTTAACTTCAGCCCATTTGTAGTTAAATTCTCCACCAAAATCATTTGTCACAATACCTTTTACAGAGGAACGCTGTAAATATGATCTACCTTGCTGATAGAAAGGTGCTACTGCTCCATCTTCTAATAAGATTTTCTCTGCTTGTTTCATCGCTTCCCAACGTGCCTTTTCATCACCAGCAAAATCCATTTTCACTTTATGAATGAGTTCATCATATTGTTTATTTGAATATTTATCAAAGTTATATGTACTATCTGTCGTAAATAAATCTAAAAACGTAATAGGATCAGGAATATCTGGCCCCCATACATCTACACCTATGTCATAATTACTACTTAATAACAATTCAATTTGTTGTTTACGTGGCTGCGGTTTAACATTCACAGTTAATCCATCCAAATTCTTTTCAAGCTCACCCTTTAAATACTCTGCATTTCTCTTTGCTAATGCATTGTCACTCGTTAGCAATTCTAATGTTACTTCTTCTTCCCCTAATTCTTGCTTGGCTTTTTTCCAATCTTCCTTCGCTGCAACCACATCATATTTCACTAAGTTCCCATTCTCTTTCCGGAAGTCTTTCCCGTCCGGTCCTTTTGCGAAATTAAGCGACACAATCCCTTCCGCTGGAAGCGAACCATTGTTTAGCACAGTTTTTGTAAAAGCCTTTTTATCAAACGACTTACTAATTGCCAATCTTGCATATTTATTTTTTAACACTTCGTTTTTTTGGTTCAAACGTAAAAACTGCATAGTTACTTCAGAACGTTCTCTGAAGTCAGGGCTATTTCTATACTTATCTACAAAATCTCCAGTAAGCCCTACACGATCTATTTGACCTGATTCATATAAATTAACTTCTGTTGACTTATCTTTTATAATATCAAAGTTAATTTCGTCTAATTTGACTGTTTTTTCATCCCAATAGCTTTTATTTTTCTTAAATTGAAAACCCTGCTCATGCTTCCAATTTTCTAAAGTAAACGCTCCATTATAAATTAACTGGTCCGCTTCTAGACCATATTGATTCCCTTTTGATTTAAAATACTTCTCGTTTATTGGTAAAAATGTTGGAAACGTTGTCAAATTTATAAAGTAAGGAACGGGTTGTTCTAATTGTACCTCTAATGTTTTATCATCTATTGCTTTTACCCCTAGCTGATTTACAGGTAACTCCTTGCTGTTTATTTTTTTTGCATTCTTTATATCAAAAAATAAAAACGAGTATTCTGCCGCTGTATCAGGATTCACAGCTCTTTTCCAGGCAAAAACAAAATCTTCAGCTGTAACAGACGTACCATTTGACCATTTCGATTCTCTCAAGTGGAATGTGTACGTTTTTTTATCTTCACTAACTTCATAAGATTTCGCCACACCAGGAATTAATTTATTGTCTTCCCCTAGTATATACAGACCTTCAAACACATTACGCATTACATTCATTGATTCACTATCAGTTGCCTTTGTTACATCCATTGTTGGGATCTCCGCTATATACGGTAAATTAATGGATTGTTTTGTCTCTTTCTTGTCAGTTGCCTTTGCTGTATTTTTAGTCTCTTTCTCTCCACTACAAGCAGTTAATAGAAAACTAGCACATAAAACAGAAGCAACAACCGATGTAACCTTTTTAAGCATCTTACTTTCTTCCTCTCTACATGTACGGTTTATATCATTAAATTATCTATATATGAAATTTTACAGAATATTAGAAGAGATTTTCCTCTTCTCTAAACGTACTTCAGAACCTTTTCTCATATATTTTGCATCTAAATAATAAACCTCTTATTACTTTAACACTAAAAACGTAGCACTCGAGGGATAATTGTGTCAATCACTAAAATTAATTTTCAGTAAGGTACGTGAAATTATATATACAATATGAAAAAGGTGAGGCAAGTGGATGCTACACCAAAAATAAAAACACGAATAGCCCAGTATCAATTTAGGGCAACTGAACCAGGCAATTTTCACATATGTATTGTTAACAAATTAAAAAACAATAATATCCCTATTGTGACATTTTTTCAAACACTTGATGTATATAGGCGCACCAGGCTATGTATGTGTTGATTATTCGTGACGATCTCCTGTTGTTCCTTCTCGATTGAATACACTATGATCAGTAGCTTAACCAATCGAAATTTATGCATAAAAAAGGTTTCATTTAACCGCATTATAATTATTCTCAATTTTCTTTTATTTTATACAATCTAAAATCTAGATGCGGTAAATTATGCGGAATTTGGTAACACAAATACGTATCATTATTTACAAACGTGCTTCTACCAATTCTTCTATAACCTGCAACTCCGCTTTTCGTTGAAATTCATCTAACTTTTCAAAAATAATTTCTTCCGTGAATTTTATTTCAGTGCCTTTCATTTCTTTCATCCACATTTGAAACATATTAATAGAACGATTCCGTGTTTCTTCAAAAATATAATTTTTATTTTCTTCTAACAACTCATCAAACTCTTTTTCCCATTGCTCATCTAAAAATTTTTGAACTTTTCCAGCAGTTAGGCCCAAATGTTCCAATAATCCAACTGCCTTATCTCCCAAAATAATACGCTCTATTTCATTAGTTATTTCTTTTATTTCAGGATCTTTATCCATTTGCTTATATTTAATATTGATAACATCATTATCTTTCACCAAAAAGAACGCCCCCTTCTTGATTAATAGTTCAACATACAAATGTAAATCTCCTATATTAGAATCCCTTTTCAAGATAAATTAAAAACGATCCACAAGAGAGTATTATGTAATTCCTTCCTACAAATTCTGCACATTCATTACCAAAGGTACTCATTTCCAAAACATCCACCATGACTTCTTTTTCAAACTAGCTGCCGCTATTTCTTTCTGTGCCGATACAATAGTACGTTTTGTATCTTGTATCTCTCTGACCATCTTCATGAGATTATCGTCCCTTAACTCTAATCTTTTTTCTATCCTTTCTTCTCGTTCCTTCCGATCTTTCATATCTTCCTTTATTAATCTATTCCTTTCTTTAATGCCCTCTTCAATTAATTTATTCTTTTGATCTATACGATCACCTAGTCTCTTTTCCATTTCTAATAGATTTGCTTGCTGCAACTTATTAATTTCTTCTATCATAGCGCTATATTGTTGTTGAAATTGATATTGCATTTGATAAGGAACTGGATCTGATCCCTGGGACTCCTCTTTTTTATTAGCGATTCCAAATTGCTTTACAATCATTTTCGCAGCTTTTTCTAAAGTCATACCATCTTGCTTACTCAATTCTACTAACTGTTCAATAATTACAACGTCAAACTCTGTATATTCCCTTCTACCTCGACTATTCTTTCTTACATCATACCCTTCACGTTCAAGGACATCCGAATACTTTCTAAGTGTGCTGCCACTCACCCCTAAACGACTATAGACCTCACTGCTGGTATATACTATCTCTGCTTCTGACATAGCGCTACACCACCTCCTATAAGGAGAATTCCATATTAAAGGGTTAATACCTCTTAAAATTCATCGACGAAGCTCGTACGATCTTTGCTATGTTTTGTCGGAATAAAGGAATTTGAAAATAAATAAATTTTTTTAGATTTTTACTTAAAATCTATCGACAGAATGAGTACAATCCCAAACATGCGATAAAAAAGGAGGATATACTATGAAAAAGAAAAAGGCAAATAAAAGAAAGAACAAATTAAACGTTAAAATTCGTTTTTGGGAATTTGAATTCTTCTTTAAACATACATCTTAACTAAACATTTATATTTATATTTAAATTAAGTAGTCAACAAATAGTTTGCGAGATATTGATAACAGAAGATTTACGTGGCTTTTACGCTTCGGTAAGTGGCAATAAAATGCGGTTAGATCCTCTACATACAAAATCAGCTTAAAATCTTAACTATCTATTTCTTGTACAAGATTTTCAAAAAAGATGGAGTGAAATCCCAATTCACTCCATCTTTAGCAACAACTTTTTCGTATCTCAATATCAGTTTTAAGGCATTAATTCTGCCATTGTAATACTCCCTGGTTTCTTATAATAAAAAGAAGGAACTAAAGAAGAATATACAGGTCTTCCCTTCTTCTTATTTTTATCATGATAGACTTTAAACCAATACATAATCGGATATTCTCTTGGTTGTATTTTCTCCCCAAAGAGTTCCGATTCCAACATATCATTGACCCTCGTATCAGAGAACTCTATTTCAGGTGTTTGTAGCGCATTACCATGTTCACTAGGAATATGCTCACAAATTTTTTCTCCACCACTAGCAAGCATGAGAGAATATGAATCGTGTGTAGTACCAAAAACTCTACAGACCATTGGCCTTTTGTTATACACCATACAACTACCCTCTGTAATATCTAACAAAGGACAAGGAAATGGAAGTCTCACTGTTTTTGAATATAGATTACTATCTTTCAACATTACATCCTGTCGAAAACTAGCATCCTCTTCTAATCTATTATATAAGTCTGGATGCCTCATTTTTAATAACTCTAAGTCTTCTAAAGAGCTTTCGAATATTTTCAAAGAAAATTCCAATCCAATGTTACGTAATTCTTCTAACACTACTTCAAATTCCAACATAGATATAGCAAACACATCGTAACAGCAATTGTAACATCCTTTTCCACATGGATGATTTTTAAATTCCTTATGATGTTCCCTATATTCTGAAATGATGTTATCTATCTTTAAATACCTCTTATATAGGTTAGCCACACAACTATCTTGCTCTACATTTGAATGGCACTTTTTTTGCTTTTTACCACTTCCACAAAAGCACGCATCATTTCTACCCAACTTATATTCCCCCTTAATTCTATTCCCTTATAACTCCAAACATATCAATTATACACCTTTTTAAAAATTAAGAAAAAAAGAAAAATTCGCAATTGAAGTGTCGTTTTTGGGGGATTTAGGCTCTTTTTCAAATATACTTCTTAACTAAACATTTATATGTAAATAACATTTGTAAAAACTCTTCATAAAAGAACGTAAGTTTGTGTATAATAAAAGCGAACCTACGTTCTTATTATATTAAAGGAGGAATCACAGTGTATGACTATTCAATCCTACCGAATAGAATCATCTTATGTGTTGATTTACGTAGCTTTTATGCTTCAGTTAGTTGCATTAAAATGGGGTTAGATCCTATGCATACAAAATTGGCTGTAGTAGGTGATGTGAATAGAAATGGTTCAATCGTTCTTGCTGCAACACCACCCTTAAAAGCCCTGGGCGTAAAGAAGATGGCAAGGCTCTACGAGATTCCTCGAAGAAAAGATATTCTTGTTGTGAATCCGATTATGAATACTTACATAAAATGTTCTAATTACATAACAAAATTAGCTTTACAATACGTTCCTATTGAGGATTTTCACCAATACAGCATCGATGAATTTTTCATGGATATTACCGATAGCATTCATTTATTTGCCAACGATCCATACGAATTCGCTATGAAGTTCAAGCGTGAAATATATGATCGTACACGAGTTGAATGCACCATCGGAATTGCTCCTAACCCACTCATGAGTAAGGTTGCTTTAGACATTGATGCTAAGAAGAACACAGACGGGATTGCATTTTGGCAGTACGAGGATGTACCAGCAAAACTATGGAGTATACGACCCCTTAATAAATTTTGGGGCATATCATATAAAACTGAAGAAAAGTTAAATCGAAAGGGAATACATTCTATTGGAGATCTAGCCAATTATCCTCTTAAATACTTAAAGCAGAGCTTCGGCAAGATTGGGGAAGAATTACACTTACATAGTCACGGAATTGACTTTAGTCGTATTTCAGAAAAATATATTCCTGCCACAACTTCAATTGGAAAAAGCCAAATTCTAATGCGTGACTATACAATAGAAGAATTCCCAATTGTTCTATTGGAACATATTGAAGAAGTTTGTTATCGCCTTAGAAGACAAAACAAACTTGCTCAAACCGTTCATTTTTCTGTCGGTTATAGTAAGAGTTATACAGGCGGTATTAGGAAAACACATACTTTAAACCGGCCAACAAATTTAACGATGGATATTTATCATATATGTACATACTTTTTGCATCAACAATATACTGGGGAACCCATTCGCAGCATAAACTTATCCTTAACAAACCTAATTCAAGAAGGAGAAGAACAAATTTCTCTTTTTGATAATGTCCCAAAACGAGAACAAGAAGTGAAGTTAACAAAAGTAATGGATGAAATACGCACAAAGTTTGGGAAGAACAGTATTTTACGAGGGATTTCTTACACGCATAGCGCTACAGCTAGACACAGAAATACACTAATAGGAGGCCACAAATCATGAATAACGCTAATATGCCAAAAGGAAGAGGAATGGTAAAATTCACCCCATTTGCAGCAATTCCTGAACAGTTTGCTGGAATACGTGAAATTATCAAGGAGAAAAACAAAGTAACTCGGCCAATCTTAACAGATGAAGAAAAAGAACTAATTGAGAACATGATGTTATGTTCCTTATTATCTGAAGAAGAAATACTAATTACATATTATGAAGATGGTTATTTGCTCTCTAGCTATATGACTGTTGTTGATATTGATCCACCAAATAGTGCTGTCATATGTACTGATGCTTTTTATAATAGGATGAAACTGCAATTTTATAATATAATAGATGCAAAATAGAATATATTTACGTCAGTACGTTTAAACCATTATAAAGGAGTGTAAACAATGCAAGAGGCTCAAGTAAGGAAGAACGCAGCAGGAGCAATTATTCATAACAATATAAATAATTATCCGTATTTAAATATACCAATGATTATTAATGAAAAAGATGGAATGATTTATGAAGTTCTAAGTGCTGGTTTTCACACTAATGATGCAGTAGGAATGCTAACAACGGATAGTTTCGCTACTACCAGGGTAAATGCACCGATTATAACAGTGAAAAACAATGATGGTAGTATTCAAGCATATCGCTTACCTTTAGAACTAGAACATTGGGTTCTTTCTTGTATGCGTGCTGCTTCAGTAGAAAAAAATCCGTTTCCATGTAAAGTTGCTTTTGGAATTATAGACAAAAAATATCATGTTGAATTCAAATAAAAAAGGTCTGCTTATTCAGCAGACCTACCATCAATTATAGATTTATATTTTTTTGCCTGTTTCAATGTCCAAACAGGTGTAGAAGCAAGGATCTGGATTGGCTCAGGTAATAATGGTCTTACTTTCTTCCCATCTCGTTGTCGAGAAAACTTTGTGCTCAAACGTGCTTTATCCCAACCTAGTATCTCAGCAAATTCTTTTAAACCAACGAGAGGGGGAATTACTCCCCCAGTTCATCGCTCCACGCTTGATAAAAGCCGCCCCCAACCGTTTCAAGTACATTATCATCCTCTTGCGGGGATATTCCATACCAATATGCGGTTGTTATTACTTCACCATCTAAAGTTTCGATTGTAATTTTTTCTTGCGTGTAAGCTATACCTTCTTCAGCAACTTTTTTCGCTTCACTTAAATCACTTACTTCAATTTCTTCTGTTACACCAGTATGATAGTTTACAATGTATTTTTCCATTTATAACACCCCTTCGAAAGTGATAACTTTGTTATCTTTATTATAACCAAAATAGATAACTTTGTTAACACTTTTAAGATGATTCATTTAACTATTTCGTTCTTTTTAGGAAAAAGCAAACTCATAGATTCTACTGTTAATATCCATTCCCCACGTTGTTTCCCTTCAGGTTTGTAGTATTTAATTTTTCCACCTTTAATTAATTCATCTACTAATTTATTATCTTTACCTCTCTTCAATTTCATCCTCAGAGTATCTTGTGTAATCCCCCAACGATCACACGCTTCCCTCGGCGTCATAATTTCATCTAGCATAAATAACATTCCCATCACCTCGCATTACTTATAGGTAACATCTAACTTAACTATATGTTACTTATAAGTAACAATCAACCAAATGAACTAAAAACATGATAAATACCACATGTAAAAATCAAGAAAATGAAGAACTACCACCTTCCTCTCATAAAAAACTGAATAATCAGTTTTTTATTTTTCAACAACAAGAACACATTGTAATTCCACCAATGTGGTAAAATGATGGAAATATATACTAATAGAGCGAGGGGATTAATTATGAATGTGCAAACTATCTCCAAAGGGGAAATAACAAATTTACTGAACAATTGGTATCAATCCATCATTTCACAACATGTACTAAAATCCACAAATTTCAAGAAAGAAATTGATAGTAAGATTAATCAAATTGAAGAAGACCAAAATATCCTTATCTATTATTCATTACTAGATTTTAGATATAAGTTACTTATCCATGACATTAAAAACTATAAAGATAGTTTAGAAAAGATAGATTGTATACCTGATCAAGCAGATACCTTCCTAAAATATTATCATTATTTTTTCAAAGCAATTTATTCAATTAATATGGGCGATTATACTTCTGCTAAAGAGCAATACGAAAAAGCTGAAACATTATTAAAGGATATTCCAGACGAACTTGAAATAGCTGAATTTAATTATATGTTTGGTTCTTTCCACTATCATATTTATCAGCCACTACCAGCAATCAAATATACTACAAAGGCAAAGGAATTATTTTCAAAACATGCAGGCTATGAAATCAAAGTTGCTGCTTGTAATAACACACTAGGACTTGCTTGTACTTCCCTTGGCCAATATGAAAGTGCAGAAGAACATTTCCTTATAGCTTTAAGTACTTTTAACAAAAACGACGAGGATAAATTATCAGCAAAAGTGAAACATAATTTAGGGTTATTGTATGCAGATCAAAACCTCTCAGAACTAGCAATTAAATACCTAAATGGGTCACTTGTAAATAACCCAAAAACATTGTTCTTATTAGCACAAGAATATTTCAAATTAAATGATAAAAACGCTGTCAGATTGCATATTGAAAATGGATTGAAGATTTCAAATGAAGAGTACAGTCATCATTTCAATATTCTAAAAGGATTAAATGACAATATAAGTACAGATGAATTGGAAGAAATCATTCTGGCAGGAATTTGTTATTTTAAAGAAGAAGAGTTATGGAAATACGTAAAAGATTATTCAGCTATTTTAGGTAATAAGTTTTACGAGTTAAAATCGCATGAAAAAGCGAGCAAGTATCTACATATGACAAATGAAGCTGATAAAAAAGCTTCAGAGAAAGGAGCTTTAAAATAATGAAAAAATCTTTATTAATTTTTGCTATTGTCACCGGTTTTATATCTTTCAGCTTCAGTAACACTACAAACTTACAATCTGTATCAAAAGAAAAAGTAGATTTTGTCCAATATGCACATGGTGAAACTATTTAGCACAATAAAATACTAAAAAATTATGTCATTACCCCATTATAATGCATAACACAAATAATCATTAACAAAATAAAAAGAACCCAATATATTAAAGACATATAAATATTAAGAGTAAAGATAGTAAGGATGGAATATTCCTGCTATCTTTTTTTATCTTAGATTAAGAATTAATAATATATGGTAATAATAGATAAGTTATGATACATTAAGGATAAAAACCGAATATTCATTCTATTAAAAAAAGGGACGTAGCCCACAGCGGGAGGCGTATCCGCAGAATGGTAGTTCGAGGACCTTGACTTTAAGTGTATTGAAAGGAGTTGGTAGCTAAATGACAATATCCCGTAAGGAAAAAACAATACACTGTTTATAAACACCCCCTAAACGCATCACCGCGATATTTCTGAATATTGTGTTATTTTATAATAAAAGTTATTCGTATAATTCACGACAAATCAAAAGTATAATTTATAAAGGGGGACAGATCATGTTTAATGAACAAAAATTACAGCTATGGAGTAAGATATTTGCAATCATCATAGCGATTACGGCTATTATTAATAAATTTGTAATTACACTTCAAAATAAATTAGTTGTTCTTATCTTCCTTGAATTTACTGTATTTTGTTTTCTTTTGTTTTTCCTTTATCTACATAAAAGCAAGAACAAATCAATTTTTGTCGTTATTATGTATATAGCCTTTTTAATTTACGCAATACTTTAAGATACTGCCCAAAATGCGAAGGCACCCCATTCGTCTAACGAATGGGGTGCACTTTTTATTTCCAAACTGTTGAATAATGTTCCTTTGTAGTTACTAGTTTTGTTCTTGCAGAATCTGAATAAACATAAACTACAGCTTTTCCATAATAACAATACGCATCCTGCGCCTGATAGATAAACGTTTTGTAGTATCTTGTTGAGGGTTTATCATGGAATGTGTTAAATAAGGCTGAAGCCGCTGCACCAGCCCAATAATTTTTTAATATACCACCCGGAGTAATAGCTATCAGAAATTGTTTTGTAAACTCACTTATAGTATCCGCCGTTTTCGAATTCCCTGTGAAACTATCAATTAATTGATAATTCATAGAACCAGGATTAGGATGGTAATAATCAGGACCAGGTGGAGCCTCTTGGAATGTCGAAATTGGAACTTGGTTTGTTACAAAAGGTTGAAACTCACTATTTGGATTCACTTCAGGAATCCCAGTATTTTTTAAATTAACCTTTTCAACAGATTTTCCCGATTCGTTAGCAGCTGCATAACTAGATGGAGAAAAACTAAAAAGGCCCAATGCAAACGTAGACGACAAAAGAATTGGAATAATCTTATTTTTCATTTTTACCCCCTATAATTATATTAGGTACCCACTTTCAACTCTACTAAAATTATACAATTGACACAAGGGTATTTTTAAAATATTTATAAAATTTAAAATATTAAACTTTCTTACCACCCAAAAGGTACACCTTTTAGGAATACGAAAAACTATTGAAGAATACACTTCAAAAGATACGAAAAACACTTTTGGCACACTTCAAAATCCAAATGTACCTTTTGGTGTATTTTTGGTATAATTTAAGTTAACTAGATTGAATAATATTAAGATTCTTACTTTGAAAGAGGTTGTTATTTTGTGAGTACAAAAAAATTAGGCTATGTTCGTGTTTCTAGTAAAGATCAGAATGAAGAACGCCAAATTGTAAATATGAGAAAAAACGGAATTGACGAACGAGATATTTTTATCGATAAAAAAACCGGCAGTAATATGGATAGAGAAAATTATCAAGCAATGAAAAGATATGCCCGATCAGGTGATACAATTGTTTTTGACTCTTTAACAAGATTAGGAAGAACTATGAATGACATTTTAGAGGAATTTAAGTATTACGAAGAACAAAAAATAAATTTAGAATTCTTGAAAGAACCATTTATAAATGTAACTTATAACGGTAATGCCACAAATGATGTCATTCAAAGTGCTATCCAAAAGGCAACCGCAACCATTCTCTCAGCATTTGCTGAAAAAGAACGCCAGGACATAAGGCAACGTCAAGCTGAAGGGATTGCTTTAGCTAAGTCACAAGGAAAGCACTTAGGCAGACCTCGTACACCCATCACTCAGGAATTTATCGATGCTTATAATGAATGGAAAGAAGGAAGAATCACAGCTACAGCTGCTATGAGAAGGAGTGATATAACAAGTAGTTCTACATTCTACAGAGTAGTTAAAAGATATGAGAGAGAAATAACAGATTATAAAAAAATATAAATAGTTATTTTCGAAAGTGAGGATATACACTATATGAAAATGATATCAATAATATTACACCTAGTAGGTATCAGACACTAAATAAGAAAGGAATGAAAATCATGAAATATTCACTTCAAAAAACATTGAGTTTTTTCACAATACCAATCGCAATGGCTATTCCCTTTACATTATTTATCCTTTGCACCCTAATTTCATTTAATATTGAGCCGACAAAGTTTTTAGGTGACTTTTACTTCAATTTACAGGAATCCATAACTATATCCGTATGGAACTTGATAAAGGCTTCAACAATAAAACTTTTAATTCCTAGCTATCTATATTTTCTTGTAACATGGACACTTATTTATGTTATCTGGAAGTGGATTAAAAAATCTCTATTAAACATAATAAAAGATAATCAAGTTTAATTAATAAACAGTGTGGAACGGTTTAAATTCACACTGTTTATTAATTATAAATGAAAAGTTGAGAGGGCTGATATTCATGCGAATGATCCAGGATACAATACCAGGATTCTCCTCATATTTATTAAGTAAGGGAAGAAAACCTTCAACAATTAAACGGTATATGTATGATGTAGAAAGTTTTATTCAATGGCTGCACCTATCAAAAAGGTTTAACGCGAATGACATTTGGGAATCATTACACAAAAAAGATTTCGAAGCATTTTTTACTTATTTAAAAGATGATCGTAAGTACTCTAACAAAACTATACATCGCATATATATTGTGTTAAACAGATTGTATGAATACTTAGATTTACCAAGCCCCATTGAAGGAGTTATTCGAATAGAACCACCTGATCGGGCATTGCGTAAGGAAGATTTCGTTTCTTTCCTGGAAGAAAAACGCTTAAAAGAAGTCATTTCTTCTCTAGAAGGCCTTACAGAAAAACAACAAACAACACGCCCAATGATCTTAGGGCGAAACGTTTCTATTGTTACATTACTCCTGGACTATGGATTATCTTTAAAAGAACTTGTTTCTTTACAAATGCTACATGTTCATTTCGAAAATAACACTTTATCGATTCCTGAAGACTCAATAATAAATAGAATCATTCATTTGAAGGAAAAAGACAAATTACACTTATACAATTACTATAAAACTATCCCTGAACCTGTACGACCTAAATATCACAGCAACGATCCACTATTTGTTGCTTTTGATTTTACCCGTGGGACATATCATTGGAGCTACGATGATGACGCACCAAAATTTCTAACTGAAATCTCAATACAAAAAATGATCCGTTTGGAGGTGAAAAGAGCCAATCTTAGAAAAGGAATTGCTGCGCAGCATTTCCGAAATACTTATATTTTAAAGCAGATCCAGGAGAAAAATAGCCCTGAGAAAATTATGCAACAGGTTGGTTTCAAATCTAATTTATCATTAAAAAGATATTATGATTACTATAAACGAACAGAGTCAATTTCGGACTCACAACCTTCCCTTAATATATAATTTTTACACATCTACAGAAACCCAATAAATATAACGAAAATAGAGGTTAAATAATGACAAAAAACGAAGAATCACATTATATCCATCAATACACTTTACGGGATAGGTCTACTAAATCTATCAAAATTGAATCCTGGCGCTCACTAAAAGATGAGCTGCGAGAACTGGATATAAAACATAGTGACATCTTCCAAATTCAAATGATTAAAATAGACCCAAATAAAAAGTAACATAGCGCTATACAAAACTAAAACTTTAAAGGAGATCATCAATAATGAACCCATTAAAAGATAAGCAAATAACATATTGGCTAGTGAATTTAGGTAATATGTATTACGCTGGTGGCTTATTAAGAAAAAATGAAGATGAGTGCAATTTCAGTTATGAATTTGTTAACGATAAAACATACGCCTTCCCTTTCTTAGAGAAACATGGCGCTATGAGGATAGCTGAAAAATGTGGTGGAATTGCTGTAGATCACACTGCTACCGGTGAGGAATTAACTATTTTAGAAGATAAAAACGAAAGATATATAAATAGCGAATCCACAGCTCGTTTAGAGCAAGAATTAAATGCCAGGGAAGAAATAAAAAAAGCTGAAGATATACAGACGTTGGAATATGAACTCAAAAAATTAAATCATTCTAAAAATCAACTTCTATAACCTATAAAAAAATAAGAATATAGCGCCATGTTTTTATTTTAACGAAAAGAATTGTGTTATAATATTTACAGAACATATGAATAGGATAACAACTACCTGCTTTTGGCAAGTAGCAATTTTATTCACTAAAAAGATCACCAGTTTCCAAGACAGGTGATCTTTTTATATACATTTACTATACTATTTGGGGGATCTATTAGATATTTTAATCCCTTTATGGCTCCTACTTACTACACAGGATTTAATGTTGTTACTTTTTAGGTAATTAACTACTTCGTCAACATCTCTTCCTGTTATTTCTTTGCTATATTCATCAAATTTATTTAATCTATTTTTTATTACAAAAAAACCAAAAGAAATTGATGTCACTATACCAGCAACACATATAGCCATAGACATTTGATTTATACCTTCAATCACCATATCTATCCCTCCATTTGTATTTCTTATATACTTCTAACGTTCTACAATTCTTTTAATTTTAACAGGCTTAAATGTATTATGATCATCTATTTGTTCCATTTCCAATGAAACTTCAAATCTTTTTCCATTTGCAAAAACAAAACAATTGACCTTATTACTCGTCCAACTATTAAGCATTAATTTCGCTTCCTCTTTTTTTAGTTCTACATCAAAGTTTTTCTTATCTATTTTCAACTCTTTTGCTATCAACTCTTCAGCAATTAATATATTTTTACTATTTTGTTTTTCTTCATGTTCTCTAGCTGGTAAATAAAACGCATATATAACAATAAGAACCGCCAATCCTACAAAACAAAATATGTAAAATAAATCAATTTTTTCATTTGAATTTTCATTTCTCGTTGTACTAAAATAATAACTCAATTTTGTTTTCTCCTTTACACAATCCTCTGTATTACAAACAGTTACATATATACATTCGTTTATAAAAAAATATTAATTTATTGTCTACTTTCCGGATTTCCCTCACCTGAAATTTACCTACAGTTGTTTTCAACTTATTCCAGACCTCTTATTTAATCAATATTTTGTACAAAATAAAACCCTTGTCTTGAAAGTTCTTGAATGCATATTAATTGTCTGATAAACCTATTGTTTAAGTCTTCTATAGTATCACATTTATAATTACTTAAATCGTCAGGACCCCACAATCTCCACTTTTCTTCATTAGATGAATCAGTAAATTCAGGATTGGTCTCCTCTTTTAAAATCTTAATCACTTTCTCACAAACTTTAATTATTTTAATTGGAGAAACTAATTCTAATACCCCTGAATTTGGTGGATCAAATTCACAATACATTGGTATATCAATGTTAAAACTTGAAAAAACCCCGGTTAAATTACCACTTGTTAGATACGTAAGAAGTAATTTATCTCCATCTAAATACCTTATCATGTAATCAAAATCGTTCTCCTCGTGTTTTACTATTTCATATTCTCTAAAGTATTGCCAAGCTACTCCCATAAACTAGTTCCCCTCCTTCAACATGGCGATGTATTATGAAAACGTAAATTGAAATTACAAACGAATATTAAACTTCATCTTGGATTTCTTTTAATTGTTCATAGCATTTAATTTCATCAGGATTATCTATAATTTCTTTCTCAAAAACTTTGTAATTAGCAAGTGGTTTTAGGGTGCCCGATTCAAGGTAAAAGAAGTTTTTTGTAGTCTCTTCACGCAATTCTTTAGCAACGTAATCTGATCTGACCTCTATAAATCTTAATGCTAAAATTTCTGGAGATTCCTTTTTAATTTCAACCCCTTGTTTATTTAAAAATGCTGCAATAGAACCAATCTCCCTCTTTATAAGTTCTGCGCTTTCAACGTCATCATTTAAATAATTCAACATATTACGACGGTGTTGTAATCCTCGCTCTAATTGTTCAATAGCCTTTTGAGTAGTTATAATTTCTTTCAATTCACTCATTCCTTTCTCCTATGAAATGTTTCTTACTATTAAATATCACCTTTGAAAAATCTTAAAATTTTATTTATTCAAAATTCAAATTTGATTAAACTATTTACCCTTCTGTAATTCACGTTTGATTTTCGTTTTCATCTCTTCGTTTCCAATGAAGTCATTTAGTTCTTGCTTTTGATAATTTGATTTTCTATTTAGATTCTGTATATTATTAAACTCCTGAAAGTCGTGCTTTTCTTTAGCCATTCCCTTTAATCTGTGCAGCTTAATTTCATTTTTCACTAAAGCACCATCATCAATAGGCGATGTAATGATTTGTTCTTTGTTAACTGTTGCTTGTAAATACTTAGTTATTAAAGGTTCCCCTATGCTTTTACCCAAACTACGCATATCCATTCTCCTTCTCAATAAAATTCAAATTTGATTAAATCCTACAGAATAACTCTTTTATCCATTCCTCATTCTTCGCTTTATTCTCCAGCTAAATTGCTAACTCGCTTAGTTGAATATCTTCTCTTTTAATACATGTTTCTGCAATACTAGTTACTTCTACTTTAGCATTTATTAATATTATTCATGGCCATCATAATGTAATCCATGTAATTATGATGATTTTCCAGTAATCTTTGAGCCTTCACTCGAGCCGATTTATCAGCATTATTGTATAATGTTTCTAATTCATTCAAATACTTAGCTGCCCTAGTAATTTCCACGTCTAAATCTATATCTGTCATTTTGTAAATCTTTGAAATTTCTTTCAGGCTATTCAATACATAATTTAAAGTATAAGAAAACTCTAATAGAAACTCTTCATCTTCTTCAAGTAAATACAGTGGAAGAAAGATTTCACGTTGAATTCGCTTTAAATATTTTGTTTCTAAATCAAAACCATATACCTTGTATCCTACCTCTTCAAATTCAATTTTTTTAAAGAATTTATACTTATGTTTTTTGATTATTATTGGTATCCCGATAACATAAGTAATGATACGAAAATAGTGTTTAAAATCCGCAAAAGGTATTTCTATAAATTCATCATCCTTACTATCTTCATCGTTTAAATAAGCATAACTTGATCTTTCATAAGTATTAAATATTTGTCCTCTTTTAAAATCTTTAAAATCTTTGAGACATATTGATTTATACATTCCCGATACCCCCTATTCAACTATTTTTCTCCTTATCTTCTATTTTAAGCAAGAGGACAAATATTATTGCTGCAATACTAGAAGTAACCCCACAAACTGTCTTTATCGTTTCATATGTAGCTACTAAAGATAAACCAGCTAACCCACTACTAGTAACAAGTACTCCTAAAAATAAGGCTTGCATTCCCTCTGTTTTTTTTGATACTGATCTAGTCTTGATTCTCCTCATGCTATAATATTACCTCCTTTTCTAACAACTTAGCATTCTCCGTCACAAAAAAACACAGGCCTTTCACACTTATTACAGATATAACTAAATTTTGATGTTCTAACAATTTTATTTTTATAGGTTTGATCAAAATCGTAGCCAACAGATTCATAATCCCACTCCTGGTAGTATTCTTCTAGTCTTATAATGTGACTGGCCACTTTTGTTAAAACAACATTAATGAAGGATGCTATAGGTGTTTTGTTTAATTCATTTCCGTCTGGATAATCACTTAAGCAAGTAATAAAACTCCACTCTAATCCCTGTAGATCTGTAAAGTAACTTCTATCTGTCGACCAATGACCAGGATCTGTCTCAAGATGTAATTCTCCATACATACTTGGGCTTAAGTCAGGATTAGTAAAAATAGTAATAGCATTCTTACAAAAAGGTACGGCCGTACTCCCTTTAACTTTGTAATGCTCTTTTAAGAAAGGATACTTAATAATTGCTTCTTTCCAATGTCCATTATTAATTAAATTAACCAGTTCTATAAACTCTTCTTTAATAACTACCTTGCCACGTAGAGCCGTATACTTAGTTGACATACCCTCAACTCCTTCTACAAAATGTTTATTGTGATCGAGGTTGCTCCTGTAAGGATCGCGCTTCCATATACTGCAATAGCTACTTCATCAGTTTTCTTCCAAAACAAATATATCCCCGTAAAAATACAAAACGATATGAAACTAACTACACACAGAACCGCAAATAGTCCTTGAATCCACATTAATATGTCTTCCCCTTCTTTAAGAAAATTACTTTTCTCGATTTAATAGACTCTATAATTCTTTTTTCTTTTTTGTTTCGAACCAAAAAACGCTGTAGAAATCTACTTTAAACTGCTCTTTACACCCCACACAATTCATTTTAAATTCTCCTCCTAGATCACCAACCTCTAAATAATCATGATAATCAGAATGGACATGTTCACAATATGGACACTCTATATATTCTGCTTTGTGCATTTTCTTATTCCTCTTTTCTTTACATTTTTCAAATTATATAAGATTAATCATTTATATCATGCCATACTTGATTAAATTAACCCTCATTAACAGACAGACAATCAATTCCTCTTTAGGAGTTACTCCGATTGATGATTTATTCTATTTCTTTGACAGCAGCTACATCTTCCCAATCAATTAAATATTCTCCTACATTAGATGGTTCAAAAACAGTAATAGCTAAACTTTCATAAGTTTTTTCTTTTACATAACACTTGCATTTAAAATACTCATTGTCCCCTCTCCTTTTGATGAAAGTTTCTATTTCGTATTTCTTACCTACTTCAAATAGGTTCATAATCAGTTGTGATCTACCTTTACGTTCTAACTCATCATAATCTCTACGCACATCAAAAGGTTTTGCTACATCAGTTTGATAAGGTGTTCCTTTAACCATTACCGATAACATTCTAAGCAAAATATTATCTAAACGCTCTTTATTTCTCGCCCTATGTGCATTTGATGCAAGTTCAATCAATAATTGTTCATCTTTTGTCTCGCATGTAGCTGTTTCAATTGGTACTTCATTATAATTATTGATTAGATCTTTAGAGCCATTTAGCGTATTAATTGCATTTACCAGCCTTGCTACTTCTATATTTTCTGAAACTAACCATTCTTTTGACCCTATATAAGTTTTATTATCAACTGTAAACCAATCACAGCCAGCATCATTTATTACTTTTCCGTTTTCTCTTGTGGCATCTAGTACAATATCCCACATTTGTTCTATTAATAAATCTTTTTCGGTTCTATAAATACTTTTCATGACCATTCTCTCCTTTTCTATAAAATTCAAATTTTCAAAAGTGATTTATAAGCTTGATTTAAAAGGTCAAGAAGTATAATTTTATCCTTCTGTTTTTTAAACTCAAACATTATTCCCTTTGAAAAATCATGCTCTATAATTCCTAAAAACGGAAAGGGAAATACAAATTGTTTGAAATCAACTTTATTTTCTTCGAAATAAACAAATTTATCTAGAGGAGGATTAACTCTTGAATAGAATGATGAACGACTAAAATAAAACTCCGCTTTTAAAGGTGAAATAGGTATTGATATATATCCTTTCCCTATTTGCAACCTAGAAAAATGTAAAACTAGCTTACTTACTACACCTTTTAACCTGCGAGCTTCTTCATTAGTCAAAGTAATAAATACAGTATTTTCATTAATTTCTTTAACATTCCAATAAGATATATTTTGAACAACCAATTGACTACACCTCGTTTTTTCCATAAAATTCAAATTTCATTAAAACAGTGATTTAATTAAACAAATACAGCACACACATCAATAAGATTATTCCACAAAAAATCGCTGTTCCTATAAAAAAGAATTTAGTCCAAAAATCCAAAAAATCCCAAGTGGATGAATATTCCTCTATATCCTTATTAACATCTTTCATTATTGTCCTTTCCTACCTTTCCTATTTACTAATCGAATCGCTCACATTTTTTATACATTCTTCAATTCGTGTAGTTGATATTATTATCCCCTCAAATCTACGCTGTTTTAAACTATATAAAACTTTAATTGCCTTATATAGTTCCTCCTTAAGAAAAGTAGTATCACGTAAACGAAGCTTTCCAGGAATGTTATGAATTACACTACTAATATTCTGTACCCAAAAACACAATTCACTTCTAATAGATTTATTAAAACTTGAATCCAAATCTAATGACCTTATAGCAAGTATGGAATCTTCTAACACACAATAACCTAATTCAAACAATTCCTCTTCTGTATGTATATCTAGCACTTTACTTAATTCAGGAACATCTTCTACTAGTTCATAGAAATTATCATTGTTAATCCTTTTAAAAAACTTCACTACAATCCCTCCACAAGATATATAAATAAAAATTAGTAAGAAGCAAAAAAATACTGTTACTTCACCTGGCCCTTGCGCGATTCTCCTTCACCATCATGCTATATTAAATTCTCCGAAATGTGTAAATGTGTATTTTTACACATTTACACATTTACACATTTTTATCTGTTAACGCTATTATACACCCATTAAATAAGCATATCAATATTAAATGTGCACATGTGTACATTTACACATTTACACATGTGTACAAAATTCGAGGTGAATAAAAAAGACTTCATATAATTTAAAAGTCTTTTTTACTAGTAATAACTATATATTTCTATCGCAATAAATTTAACTAGCTGCCACTGTTGAGGTAATATCATAGGTATCAATTATTATCCCTTTTTCTTGAGAATACTTCATAATCATATCACTAATTTCTTTACTAGGAAGACCATTGTATTTCCCTTTTGCTTGTACCAATTTTAACTTCTTACCATTATCCACTTCTAAACAGTGTGTTACAGTATTTGTTTCCTTATCTTCCATCAATACTATAAACAATTTTTTCTTTATAGCGTATGAAGAATATGAACCTACACATATCCCTAATTTAGATCCTACATCTACTAACTCATGATTACTCTTTGCTAGTTTAAAATGATGTGTTGGTGTATCGAACTGTAGTTTCTCTTTTTCAGTTTTAGTATATTCTATATTAATACATTTATTTTGGATTTTCTTATAGTCCTTTGCTAAAATATCATGGAATGATTTTAATGTTTGGAATGGCGGTAACTGATAGCCAGGAATCTCTTTACAAAGTTCCTTTTCCATCTTCTCAATATCCCTAATGTAAGAAAAAACATCAATCATTCCATACGGATCGTTACTATCAACTTTTATTAGCTGTAGTAACTCCTTAGCATATTTCTTCTCATTTACAAAATGCTTTTTGACACTTAGAAAAGCTGATACATATCTCTTTTTAAATAAATTCTCTATAATAGTTTCACTGAAATAATCCGCATCTCCAGAATCGCTTAAATACTTCCTTTTTAGTAAATCAGCTAAAAAATAATGTCTAATATCTACATTTTCAAACAAAATTGCTGCCATTCTATACATATAAATCAAATTAGGATTTTCCAATAGAATTTTCCGTTCTTTTTTTGTAATTCTCTTATCTGTAAGCCATTCCAACACTTCTATTTGTCTAGTAGGAATTTTTGACAGCTCTTCTCGTTTCCCTCTAGCTTTCTTTAATTCTTGTCGGAACTTTATGTTTAGAGTTAATTCTAAAGGTAATACACCTAATTGTGGATACCTTAAATAGAAGGGGAACTGACGAATTCCTGATACTTTTTCCAAATTAAACCACGAAGGTACTAAACCTTCTCTAAATTCCTTCCATGCTGGATCTTGTTCTATATACTCTAAATGCGACCATATCAAGCCCCATTTTCTTGGGATACATCCATATGTTATATTTGCTATTTTATTATTTTGGGGATTACTTGCTTTTCTTACTAAATAAGTTTGTTTCGTAATTTTATTATGAGTTACATTATATCTATACAATACCGACATTTTACGCATTTTAAGTTTATTAAAACTGAATTTTAAAATATGATGATAAAAAGCGCAGCTAAATACCACTTTCTCTTCGTAATCAAAAACCTTACTATACACTTTCGTAATATAGGCATCTGATTTATGTAATTTTATAATTCTTTTTTTACAATGTGGACAGGAAAATCTATGTCTGCCTGATTGTACTTCAACTGCTTCTGATATTTCATTACAGTCGGAACAGTATACCATCATTTTCCCTTCACAATTTTCAATATCAAAAGTTTTCCAACGAAAACTACTTTTAAAAGGATTTGCAAGAATAATATTACTACACATTTTTTGTACCTCCTATATACAAAAAAGGACTCCATAAGTAGCTATGAAGTCCTTTTCTAAATAATTGTTATAGCGCCATGTTAATTAACTAAAAAGCTTGTTGCCAAAAATACAAATGCATTATATGAGATATGAGCTAACATTGGTACTTTCAAATCTTTGGTCGTTTCGTAACTCCATGCATATAAACAACCATTCACAAAGTAAGGGAAGAAAAACCAATCAAAATGAACTGCTGCAAAGATACCGTTAGCAATAATAATCGCTGTTGTTCGGTTGATCTGATCCAATAATTTTTCTAATCCAAGTGGCAAAATCTTTCTAAATAAGAATTCTTCTATTACAGGAGCAACCAATACAGGTATCAATACATAAAAGAGATTAATTTCTATCTTTTGATTTACATTCGCCACATTTCCAGTTCCAATTGATAGACTGGCTTTTATGTAAGAAAAAAGCATACTGGATAAAATAGCTAGTACAGTTGCTATTAATGCCCATTTGATCTTTTGTAACATTACTTGTAAATTCAAAACGCTTCTCCCCTGACTTTCTATGATTCTCAATTCTCTATGCTTCCGCTACCATTTAGCTTCAGATACCCATTAAATTCTTTACCTGATTTCCCTTTCATTCCTTTGCTATTATAAGTCGAGATCCTCCAAACACGACTTAGTAATAATGAAGTTCCTTCATCCAAGTTTCTGCCGAGTAAATAGTCTATACTAATCTTCTCGCTATGTACCTCCCCGTACTCAACTTCAATAATTTCTTGTGCTTTTTGCGTAAGTGTGTCTGCAATAGAAACCAAATTTTCCAGTCGTGGATTTTTGAGACCTAACTCCCAATTTTTCACCATCTGGTTCGAAACGCCAAGTGCTTCCCCAAGAGATTTTTGGGTGAATCCTAATAATTTTCTTAATAGCTTTAAATTTTTCATACTTTATGATTCAACCCTTCCTAAAAATTCATTAATTTCATATTGTTACTTTTTTTATACAACTGTTTCACTGTATTTCCTTTATCCTTGTATAAAAAAAGGTCTTTACTAATAAAATGCATAATCATTGCATTTTTGGATGAGTAAAGAACTTTTTTATCTATTTACATCCTGGTTATTTTTTTGCTGCAAATTCAAGATCCAGTCTTCCTGATGCTACAATTTTCAAATAACCATCGAACTCTACTCCTGATTTCCCTTTCATCTTTTTAATTAATCCCGTTTTCTTTCCTTCTAATAATTTCTTTGCATTTGGTTCTGAAATTTTCTTAGTTAAATATTCTCCTGGAATTGAGAATTTACATCCATCTTTATAACCGCTGCACCCATAAAAAGTTTTACGATTTACAACGTCCTTCCCACATTTTGGACATTTACCAACCGTATCTTTTGATTTCATTTCTTGAATTTTATTATCTATTTTCAGCCCAGCAATGGACTTTGTAGCCCCTTCAATTAGATCCTTTGCAAACTTACTAGTTTGACTAACAAACACATCCTTAGAGCCTTGTTTTTTACCGATTTTACGCAAATATCCTTCCCACTTCGCTGTCATTTCAGGTTTTGCTAACAAAGTTCCCTGGACAGATTGGCAAAGTATTTCTCCTTTCGGTGTAACATTTACTTTATTACGTTTTACTTCTATATAACCTTGATTTTTTAGTGTTTCTATTATACCGGCGCGAGTTGCTTCCGTACCTAGCCCCTCTACTTCTTTAAGAATATCTTTACTTTCTTCATCTTCTACTGAAGAACCACACGTCTTCATCATAGTAATCAATTGACCCTCTGTATATGGTTTAGGTGGAGTCGTTACACCTTCTTTTGATTTCACTAAACCCTGGACAAATCCACCTTGCTTAACTACAGGTAAGATGGATACTTTCTCTTGATCGTCTTCTTCCTCAATTTTATCCGTCACATACAACTCTTTCCATCCTAATGATTTTTCTGCCTTTCCTTTTGTGGTGAACAACAGGCCGTTCAAATCACTTGTTATAACTGTCTCTTCATACATATAAGGCGAATGAAACATGCTTAAAACACTTTTTAAAACTTCCATATATAAATTTCTCTGTTTATCCGTCAATTTTGCAATTGTTTCTTTTGAAGGAACATTTTTGGTTAATACAATTGCATAGTGTTCCTGGACTTTCTTATTATCGACATAGCGCTTATTTGCAGTTAATGAATGTGGTTGGAAATTCACACCTAAAATTGATTGATAACCGTTCAAATTATTCTTTAAATACTCAAATTCAGCCTCTGTAATGTAATTACAGTCTGTACGGGGATATGTTACTAATTTCGCTTCGTACAATTCTTGAATTCCCTTTAAAACGTCAGCTGGTGAATACTTATATTTTTTGTTGGCCAAAGCTTGTATAGAAGATAGAGAGAATAGTTTGGGTGCTTCTTTTTGTTTTGGTTTTACTTCTACAGATGTAATCATGCCTTGTTGACTACTTTTTTCAGAAAGACTATGTTGCTGCAGCAAGCTCATTAATTCTCCTTTAGTGGCAAATCTCTCTTTATAACGTCCCATGTATACACCGTTTGGAGAAGTAAATTGTGCTTCTAATTCAAAGAAAGGCATTGGCTTAAAGTTTTGGATTTCTTGTTGTCGCTTATTAATCAAACACAAAACCGGCGTTTGTACACGCCCCACGCTGAAAGACCCTTGAACGCCCCTTTGACGTAACAATAAAGTATATAACCTGCTAGCATTCATTCCTATAATCCAGTCGCTAATTTGACGTGCCTGCGCTTCATGGTACAAATCTTCTTTTTCTACTCCTGGCTTTAAATTTTGAAAACCTTTTTGAATTTCATCTACTTCTAGGCTGTTGATCCATAGGCGCTTAATCTTTTTATTTATGCACCCCGATTGTTGAATAATTAACCTTGCAATCAATTCTCCTTCTCTGTCGATATCTGTCGAAATGTGTATTATTTCCGCCTCTTGCATTAGCTTTTTCACAATATTAAACTGTTTTCTTCTATTTTGTTTTACCTTATAAACATATTTTTCAGGTAAAATAGGAAGTTTTGTTATATCCCAATCCTCCCATTCTTTCTTATAATCTCCTGGTGCATTTAACTCTACTAAATGACCAATTGCCCAAGTTATATTACCTCCAGTTGGTAATAAAGAACATGGCGGAACATAGAAATAACCATCTTTCTTTTGAACATTCGGAAAGGCTTCAGAATAGGCTTTTGCTTGCGGTGGTTTCTCTGCTAGGATTAATACTGACATTCGTTTTTACTTCCTCTCACTATTTAAATTTTATATAAATAAAGGGAGCAGCATTGATTATGCTACTCCCTGAAAAAATCACGAACATGTGTAAATGTGTATTTGTGTACATTTACACAAATTGCTCAAAATGCGATTTATCACTATTTCGCCCTTTAAATCATTCAATTCCCTCTAAGAATTAAGCAAAAATTTCCATGTTAAAGGAATAAGGAACAGATGTGAGGTAAATATCATTAAAGAATATTTATCTTTCCATTTTAGGTTTACACTTTTTCTAAAAATAAAGTTTAACAGCCAAGAACCAAAGAGTGTAACAAAAACCTCAAAACCAATAATAATCCATTCTAATACACGATGATCTTCATAGGGACTATCACCAGCCATAACAAGAACAAATAAAATCGGAAATGCAGCAATATAAACTAGCAAATACGATGAAAAATATAAGATATACTTAATAAGTAATTTCCTGCCCATAATATCGCTCCTTTTAAACTTTTTTACCACTTCTACAAGCTATTTAACTTCACAATATAAAAAGGACAACATAGCGATATGTTGTCCTTTTTATCTCTCACGCCCCGTTTGGCGCATATATGCTATTCGTCTAGCTTGATCCTTTTCTTTATACTCCTGGCACTTTTCTTCTAATTTTGAGAAGTCACAGCAAACTCCTTTTAAAAATTTCTGTTTATGTGAAGGCTTACCTTGTACAGTCACATCTTTATATACTTTTTCTACTTTATTAGAAACTCGATCCATATTGTCTTTTAAAAATAAATATTGTTTTAACATCAAATTACCGTATTTAGGATCTGTCTCCATTTTTTCTGCTATATCAATTTCCTTGCATTCCTTTTCAGGGACTGGAATCATATTATTGACCAATAAAACTCCAATTCGCTTCTCAGGATTATCATTATCAAATAATTTTACACTGACCTGGCTATTAAAATTTTTATCATTACGTGATGTTAGAGGTACAAAATAATCATGGCCATTAATTTTTTCCAAGACACCTACATATGGTCTACTATGCTTTTCATCTTTATTAAAGGGTACTTTACTGTCTGTTTCTCTTAGATAGTCTATATATTTAGTTGAAATAGTATAAAATTTAGGATTATCTTTTTTAGCCAAATTTCTTCTCCCCCTAAAAGCAAAAAAAGTAGGAAGAAAACTCTCCCTACTTTTAAAATTCTTTTTTTGTGCCTACTACGGTAAGGCTACACCAATTTTTTGGTACTCACTACGGTAGAGTTACACCAATTTTTTCGCGCCTACTAAAGTAAGGCTACTCTAATTTTGTACTCTTATTATATGCAATTCACTAATAAAAATCAACATTTTCAACTTCATTTTAAAATTACACTTCTTTTATCTTTCTCTGCCCATTTTTTGTAAATAAGCAGTTAGTCTTCCTTGTTCTTCTTGTTTAGCTATACGCTTGCATTCATCATTCCAATCCCATTTTTTTGCTTCCTCCGGTGCTTTAGGATATTCAGGTTTAAATGCAACAATGCTGCCATCATTTTTCTCATATCGAAAATGTATCAAACGTTCCACAAATGCTTTACCCGCTTTGTCATTATCTACACATAAAGCAAGACTATCAGGAACATCACCAATTCGCTCCTGGCTTTTCATATAGTAATTAAATATCACTTGTGGTTTAAGTCCCTCCATACTAACCAAATGCGTATCTTTAAGATCCTTTTTATGTAGTGATGCGTAACTCAGTAAATCAATTGATGACTCAAAAAACTTTAAATTTCGGGGTTCACCATTTAATACATTAAAACCATAGTTAGCTGTAGAGTTTTTTTGGGTATTTTTCCATGCTCCACGTTTGTACTTATCTGACTTAACGACTCCTTGCTCTGATCCACCCATCACTGCTCCAGTTTCACGGTCTTTCCATAAAAACAATACATTATTGTACTTATCTTGCTTAATCAAACCTTTATTATGCAATGCCTCTACTATTTGAGGATCAATTTTCCTATCATTAACCAGGTACTCTTTTGCTCGGTCAAAATTAGATACTTCTTTTTTAGAAAATTGTTCATAGTCATAAGGTTCACTTACGTATTTAACCTCTGAAGCCTTTTCATAATCTTTTTCCCCTTCGAGTAAACGCTGCATGGCTCCTGGAAAGGATGCTCCTTCAACTTCCTGAACAAAATTAATAACATTACCATTAACGCCTCTACTGTTCCAGTAGAATTGATTTTTCATTCTATCAATGATTAGACTGTCATGTTGTACAAGACGATAATAACGCTCGCTGTCGCTCTTAACAGGAATATCATTTTGCATACAATAATCAACAATATCAAGTGCTGCGGCTTTTTCAATATCTTCTTTTGTATATTTTTTTGTATTTTTCGTTTGATTTTCCAAAGCGATTCCTCCAATAAAAAAAAGACCTTGTATCATTCACAAGGTCTTTTCAAAATTTTTTCTTTTTTTCCGCTCTTAAACGTTTGTTAAATTATTTTTAGTAATTGTTGTCTTAAACTAAACATCACCCCCTTTTCTCAGTTCTAATGAATAAATTTCACTACTCAATCAAATAATGATTTAAAAGTCCCTAAGATTTCTGAATTCCCAGGTTGGAAGCTTGCTATTCCATATGAATAAAGCTCATATACAACCACAATTGTGCTAATCATTAAAATTAACTTCTCAGCAATACCGTTATAGCTGTAATAAAATACATTAAAACCGCTTTGAAAATTTTTATTTGATAATGGCAGCAACCATTTAATACCTTTTTTAGAGAAACTATCTTCCACCAAATGTAGAAAATAACCAGCAAATATGCACATACCGTTGGTAAATGATAAAGGTGTCATTCCTACTGCAAATAAAATAGGAATCAACACTAGCACTAATCCAAATAGCGAATGTGTGATTCCTCTATGACCAAATACCGTATTCATAAGATCTGATACTCCACGAGTTCTTCGGCCGATCCAAGAATGTTGTTCATCTATATCGGGCAATAAAGCCCCAAAACTAACCGCTATAACATTTCCAACCGTGAGGTTGCCTGTTGAAGCCAAAACAGGCAGAGCGACTGCTAGGCTCGTTGTAAGGTGAGTTTTATACTTCATTTGTACTTACACCTCTTCCATTAGTTAATAATCTCGACCGTTTATTTGTCGCATGATATTTTGTCTTCTTGCCTGTTCCCTGTCCTGGGATACATGCGAATGCTCTTCATGATAAACTGTATCTTTTCCAAGATATCGTTCCCCGGCACTAGTATTAACTTTCGATTCTTTTACCTGCATAGCGCCATGATCATTCTTCACCGATCTAACCGTTTTAGCAGACTCCAATCGATAAACCTCTTCTTCTCCTTCATCTTCATAATCATTTGAAATCCCCTCTAATGGATTAAAACGAATGTCTCCATCTTGATAATTTTTCTCCTCAATATATTGAATTGGAGCAATTCGTTTTTCTTCAACATCTTCATAGCCAATCGCTGTAAAATACACATTGCCGTTTTCAATATCTTTCGGATCTACCTTTTCGGGTACAATATAGCCGTGCCCTTCTTTATAAAACACTTCTTCATCTTGTTGTAGCGGTTTACCTGTCATTTCACAATAGACCACCTCATTTTTATCTACAGGATAAAGCCCTTTATATTCGACATCACCTTGCATTGTTTCTTTATGTGCTTCGCTAATAGAGTGATTTATCTGATTCACCGCTTCAAATACAGATTGATTAAAATCAAAACCAATATCACTATCTGATATATACTCAGAAATACACTCCACTTTAATATTCTGCTGCTTGTCTGTTGAAACTTTTACAATAGGTGTCTCATAAAATTCTGTTTTAATAAGATCTGCCTGATAATATGGTTCAAGGTACTTGTCAATGTCATCTATATTTTTCTGTTCTTTTTCTGTCCCATATCTATTAACAACAGCATATAATTCACCAAGATTTAAACGCATATTAGGATGAATTTCTTCTATGATTCGATTATCTTCAGACAATTGAATTTCATACCCCTCCCAATGTCTTTCAAGATCAATTCCTACTCTTTCATAAATCGCCTGGTTTGTTTTTTGCTGTATGCCTGTTACTACTTCAAAGTTATCCATTATTTTCTCTTCTCCTTATCGATTAGTGATACAAAATAAAAACACACCCTTTCAAATTTCAGGTGTGCTTTTACTGATTTATATTTGTTGTAATCGAACCGTGTTCATCATATTGCTTAATAGCATCAAAAATAGTACCAGAATCAATAATTTTATCTAAATTAGAATCTAGTCTTATAAATTCTGTATTACTTTCTTTTCCTGTTTTTATATCAGTGCGTTTACAATATAGGTATAAACCATCATACCCCTTTTCTTTTATTATTTCAGTTGTGATTATAAACATTTCATAGCATTCTCCTGTAATTGGAGTACCAATTACAGTTTCATTTTGCGTAATATACCATTGATGATCATAAAATTCATATGCATTTTTAGGATAAATAGGTGTTGCATGAAAAATCAAATGTGCACCATTTTTATTATTATAGAGTCTAATAGCAGTTTTTTTCATTTTTGTATTCACCCTTTTTAAATATTTTCATCTCTCCATCTGCTGCATGTAGACCATACGTGCCATTCTTCTAGCTTCTTGCTTATTAGTAGCAGCTGTATCTTCATCTTGTTCTGTTTCTTTAGAAGAAATCTCATCCTGTTGGCCAGTGTTTATTTCTTGATGACTAGCTTTATTTTCAACCTCTTCATTCATTACTTCTTTGTGAGCTTCAATAATAGAATGATTTATACTTTCAATCGCTTCAGATATTGAGTGATTAAAATCAAAATCACATTGATCCTCATTCACAAAGTCAGAAATGCACTCAACTTTCATATTTTCATGTTGATCTACGGTTACTTTTGCAACAAGCGTTTTTAAAAATTCCTTTTCTTCCAAGTCATCTTCATAATGTGGTTTAATTTCATTTTTAATCACTTCTAATTTTCCATGCTCTTCTTCAGTACCAAATTTATCGACTATTGTATTTAATTCACCTAAGCTCAAAATCATATTCGGCTGAATATCTTCTATAAATTTACCATCTTCAGAAAGATGAATCTTGTAACCTTCCCACCGTTTTTGTGTATTAATTGCTGCTAATTGAGAGACATCACTCCAATGATCAGCAAAATTTAATCCAACATTATTTGAAACAGAACGCTCGGCTTTTTCCTGGATACGTTCGAGAATTTTCTGTTTATCCTCTACTGTATTTACTGTAGGGTTCTCATCCAACATATCTTCAGGATTAGATAGACTTTTTGCAGACTCCTTTGGTAAATTCATTTCTAGCTCTTTATTATTGATTTCTTTTCCCACTTCATTTTGTAATTCTGAAATTTTTTGATCTATTGTATTAATAAATGTTCTTGCTATCTCATGAACACGTTTAATAGATGAATCCTTCTTTTCAAAGTCTTGACCACCTTGAATCCATTTACTAATATAAGGAGCTGTACTATCGCCAATATCAATACCGTAATGATTACAAATAACATGTGACGTAAGTTTTGTTTCAAATTCTACTGTTAAATTATCCTTATTGTCCTTCCCTTTTTCACTTTGTAATTTTTCATTAACTAAGTCTTGTATAACTTTAGGTATTTTATCTATTTGTAGATTATTTGTATTTTCTACAAATAATCCACTTTCAATTTTTTCTTTTTTAGCGGCTTCCTTTATACCAGCTATCAACATATCTTTATTCTCTTCTGATACCTCAAAGTTTAATTGACGATTCGGAAATATTCTTTTCAAATCATCCATATTAGCGGTTGTTTGTGAAATATCTAAAGCAGTATTTTTCAAGTAGTACGTTATATCTTTCTTTACTTTCAAGTCCCCCACCTTAACTTGTCTCTTCTGTTCAGATGTTAAGTCTGTAACAAGGACTTCTTGTTTCGTTTTTGGATCTCTTACATATTCTTTTATACGTGGATGAAAGATCCCCATTTCTTTTTCTCCATCTTTTAAAGAAAAACCAGCTTTTTTAAAAGTTTTTAAATTGGCACACACATATGCATTAGGGAATTGCGATTTTATTACTTGCATGTTTCTAGCTGAATAATTACTAAATCTGGCCATAAACTCAGCTAATTCCAACACACCTTCTTCTGATGAGTAATATTGCTTTATATCTTCAAGAACCCTTGCCATAAAGTTCTTTGTTTCTTCTTCAGCACCAAAACCATTTATATTATCCTCATAAAACATCCTCAATCACTCCTCTCTTCCTGAATACCGATTTATCTTTCCATTTGCTGCATATATACCATACGTGCCATTCTTCTTGCTTCTTGCTTATTGGTAGCACCTATATCTTCATCTTGTTCTGCTTCTTTAGAAGAAAAATGGTCAACCTTATCCTGTTGAATCTCACTAATTTCAGTAGTATTTACTGTTCTTAGTTTTTCAGGATTAGATTGACCTTTTGTTTGTTCATATTCATTTATTTCTTGCTGCAACGCTTGTTTAACTTCTTCCGATAAATCTCTTTTTTCACTTAAAATTTGCTCATATGGAGACTTGTATCCACCGTCACCTAAATCTAATCGATCCATCGTAATAACTTCCAGTCGATTAAAATATTTATCCATTTCTTTAGGAAGAATTAAGTGATAATGAGTTTTTTCAAAGGGAATGTGTTCACCTTTCTCCTCTGCCTTTTTAGATTCGGTATCTATTTCTGCAATTCGTTTACTCATCATTGCATTTGCTTTTCCAAAAGGAATTGCTTTATTTGTTTCTAAATCGGCTTCAGACCACTGGATCACGACCATAGGTTTCTTAATTGCATTATGATCTAGCGCAATAAAGTTCTGTTGATTCTCTTTATTAAATTCTTCAATAAATTCTTTATCATTTAATTCTCGGGCATTTTCTACATCATTATAAGCTTTTCCCCTTTCCGCCCTTCCACGTAAAGCATCTACAGTTACTATTTCCTCTTCAGTACTCTTTAAAGCGCCATAGCGCACTAAATATACATCCTTAACCTCGCCTTTACTTTGCTCCATATTCTTTTCCATATCCTTTTTTATTTCAGAAATTTTCTTATCAATCGTGTTTATAAAGCTACTTGCTGTCTCATGAACACGCATAATGGATTTATCTTTCTCTTCTATATCCTGTCCGTTTTTTGTCCATTGAGCGATATAGGGTACTGCTGCTTCGCTTGTATCCATTCCATAATGCTTACACACAATATAGGATGTTAATTCCGCTTCAAATTCTTTAGTAGGTGTGTGTTCTAACGGATCTATTTTATTACCATGTAACTTTGCATGAGCCAATTCATGTATAGCAACAGATAATTCATTTGTCTCAGTGTTCCTTGTATTCATAACAATTTGAGAATAGGATGAATCTAAAACTTGAACATATGCACCATGAACATTCCCTAATTCTTTCACCAATGCCCCTTGTCCCATTGTTTTAATTTTGATGTTTTCTTTTTCGGCTAATGCCTGGATACCAATCTTTAATAGTTCTTTATTTTCGTCATTAATTTCAAAGTTAAACTGACGGTTTGGGAATATTTTCGGTAGATCTTCAGGTTTGGCATTTGTCTGCGAAATATCAAATGCTGTAGCCTTCAAGTAGTAATTTGTTTGCTTTTCTACTTTTAATTCCCCATTTTTCACTTGCTTTTTTTGTTCTTCCGTTAATTTCCCTAAAGGGACTGCTAATTTTGTTTTAGGATCTCTGACATATTCTTTTACATAAGGATGAAAAACTTTCATTGCTGTTTCACCCTTATTCACATGAAATCCAGCATCTTTAAAAGCTTTAAAATTCGCACATGCATAAGCACTCTCAAATTGTGATCTAATTAGCTGCATGTTTTTAGGAGAATAATTACTAAACTTCGCCATAAAGTTCGCTAGTTCTAACATATCCTCAGGTGATCTATAATACTTAGTAATATCAGTAAGAACCTGATCCATAATTTCTTTTGTTTCCTCTTTAATTTGCTCATTTGTCTTAGGTGTATATTTCTTTTTTGTGTAAACCATTAACAAATTACCCCTCGTTCCTCATCATATTCAACAAATGGTACACTTCCATGTTCAACTGCTTCAGTTAATAATTGGGTATGTGCCGCTGCAACCTCTTCAGAAACATTTACGATTACTTGTTTATTAAATAAATATTTGTTCAGATGAATCTCATTCTTTACTTGATCAACATGAACAATCATATATAAACCTTGTTGAGACATTTTCTACACTACCTTTCTAATATTACAGCGCTAATTTGAAATATATCTTTTCGTAAGTTTGTTTCCCTTTTTTCCAAGATAAATTCCAATCCTCTAATGATCCCGAATAAACTTCTTTAAATTTTATAATTGGATTCTCCATAAATCCTTCAATTGCAATTCCAAAACCTTTATTATAAGTTGATTCATCCTCATGTTTTTTCCACAATTCAAATTCTGTAATTTTGTATTTCTTAGCAAAATCAATAACTGTTTCTAGTATCCAATCCTCATTTAACTCTTCAGTTATTGCTTTTTCAAAATCAACTTCGAAACAATCACCATAATCATCTTCTCTTGTTAGAAAATGCATTTCACCTTTTTGTATGAATTCTTCTATTAATTTTCTATTCTCTTCATTCCGACTAAACCTCACGCTTGAAACAATTGAATAATAAATTTTGTTACTCATAAAAATACCCCTTTCTCAACTTAATTCTTCAAAATTTTATTCATCCCATGATAGATTCCAATCTTCTAATGATCCTAAATAAACTTCTCGTAATTTTATAGTAGGATTCTCCAGAGATCCCTCTAAATAAATTCCAAAACCAATTTCATAAGGACCACCTTCACCATATTTCTTCCACATTTCAAATTCTGTAATTTTATATTTCTTCGCAAACTCTATTATCTTTTCAAATAACCATTCTTCATCAATTTCTTTACTAATATTATGTTTATATGTAACATCAAAACAAGCTCCATAATCACCTCCATGATCCTTAAAGTTAGCATCCCCTTTTTTCATAAACTCTTCTATAATTGCTATATTTTCATCTTCCCAATTTAAACCTGCACTTGAAAGAATATTATAGTAAACCTCAGTTACTTTGTTTTGTTTAATTGCTTCTTTTCTCTTTCTTGTTTCCCAACGATCCATATTTTTATCCGCAGCAAAACAAGAGTGTTTTTCCATAGGGAAATGTGTTAAATCTGCTTTATCGCAAAATAAGAACTTATCTTCATAAACATCTACATTTGATATGTCTGTCTGTATTTTAAACTGTTTTAACTTTGTATTTCTGCTTAAGCGTTGGAAATTGGAGAAAAGTTTCCCTTTATGTTCTCCAAACTGGAAACCCAGATCAATTTTATGGGTAATCTTTTTACGCTTTCCAACAAACCAATTCAACTTAATCTCTATACGGTTATTAATTAACTCTTTTTTATTTTTAACCCAATAGAATCCATGAGAAATAATTCCATTATCCTTTTCAACGCCTGCAACAACATAACGTTTATTAGGATATGGCCTATTAAGAACTAAGGTGTTTAGAATTTCAACACCCTCTATTTCCAATCTGACAGGTGCATGAAACCACGCCTCCGGTAAAAATAACTTGGGAACAAAATGAAATATAAATTCATCATCCTTTAAATTTTCACTCTTAATTCCTGATACATACTCATGAAACTCCACTATTTCATTTTCATGTTCACTATCATAAGGATTGTTTATATATGTTTTTTCTATCTCGGAAATAGGATGATCCCCCCTCCAATACAAATATTCTATTTGTTTAGGATCGAGTTCTAACTCCCCATATTTTTTAAACAGTTTTTTTACTTGTTTATTGAATTCCATAAAATCGACCGAATAATTATCAGTGTAAAATTTACTAAGAAAATCTGACCCTTCCTTAGTAAGCTTCAATTCTTTTATTTCTTTTCCATCTTCCCTGGCCACTATACTAGATATTAAATTTCTATTAGCACCTTCTTTTATAAGCTCTACAAAAGATATTCCTCTTATAGAATATACATTTAACCCTTTTTCCTTAATCTCCATATTAGTTAACCCTTTTCTTTGTTTACGAAAACAAGCTAATACCCTTTCCTTAACAACCTCTTCTGTATTTATACAGTGTCTTATAATTTCGTTTAATAAATACCCTAATGTTTTATCTTGAATTTTTGTATTCATCTCTAATCCTCCTAAAATTTTAGATAAATAAAAAATAGATGTTTTAAAAACATCTATTTTTCAAAATCAATATTCCATTTCTTGTTGTCTTGCAATACGTTGTTGTACAAGTTCATATTCCCTTTCTGCACGCCACTTTGTTAAATCATCATTTATTGCTGCTCCAATATTCCGAACATCTTTCTTACGAATTACCGGTGGTTTGTACTTAGAATAATTACTATACTCTCGCCTTTTTGCTGACCGCCCCCTTTCATATTTCTTTTTTATCTGATCATTTTTTTGCTGAAATTGATACAATGGATTTTCTTCATATGGTTTCTTTTTCTTTAATTCTTTAAGTAAGGAATTACCCATACGTTTATACATATCTTTCATTTGATTCTTAGCATAATCTTTATCTTCTCGTTCGGATTCCCCATATAGACCTTTTTGGAAACTAGATTCTTTTTCTACCGCTTCTTCATATTCTTTAAATAGTGGATTGTTTTTCATTAACAATCCTGTTAACTCATCAATTTTATTCCTAGTTTCTTTCGGCATTTTTTTACTACCATATGTCCAATCTTTTTTATTACTAGGCAATCCATCGTATATCTCTTGCAATAAAACAACCTCTCTATTTTGCTTCCTTTCTTTCGATCCTTGAAACTCTTCTTTTATTTCTTGTACTAACTCATTTCTTAAATTGGAGATACGACTTAATTCACTTGTACGATCTACTAGGGAATTCGCAAAAGTAGTTTTCATGTGATCTAACGTACTTTGTTTTCGTTTCCCTTTCGGTTCATAATAAGTTTTCCCGTTCACTACTTTTGTTACTAACTTTCTTCGATTCTCTTTTTCTACAGTACCAAAATGAATATGGATATGCTCTGTATTCCGATGAATAGATGCAAACCAGAACCCATTACTTTCTTCAATTTTTTCATCTTTAAATAGCTGATCCATCATTTTCTGACTCGCATTTCGAATACGGTTTTCATCTAAGATATCTGTTTTAGGATCATATAATTTTTGTGTAATTAAAAAGTCTGTATCAAAAGAGATAACATCCTGGTAGTAAACACTTCCTCTATTTTGCGCCTTTCCAACTAACTCTTTTATATCCGTTAAATCATTTTGTGTAATTACATTTTTTTCTTTTGAAAAAACACCTGGTAAAATTTCTTTCACTTCTTTTTCTAATTCCTGATTATTTTCGTTTCTATTAGGGGATAAATCCTCAATATGTTTCTTTAGTAGATCCATTTCTTCTTTTTCTGTTTTGTTGATTTTCTTTTTACTTTCTAGTGCATACTTTCTTCCCATATAACTAACATACTTTTCAAAATCACTTGTCGTATTAAAGCTATCAGGGGAGGTTAAAAGTACTTGTGCTTCTGCTTCTTTTTTAGAAATTTCTTTTCTACCCTTGCTTGAATATGTACTTCCAATTTCCATATCAAAAGAATTAATTGCATCTTCAAGACGATTTAATTCCTGTAACTCTGTATTTGTTAAAGTATGCCCATCCTTTAAAAGTGCCTTCTTTCTTGTACAATAGTCAATGTACGTTGTGAAGCTTTGTTTGTTAGGAATTGTATATTGTGACGTTAAAATAATACCTGGTGACTTCCCCATAACTCGTTACTCCTTTTTATTATTCCAATTCTTCAAGTCTATGTTCAGGTATTTGCCCCCACTCTATTTCTTCATTAATAAACTTTCCAAATCTCCAAATCTTTTTATGCGGCTTATCGTTTATTAATAGTATTTCTTCATTATCCTTAACCATAGGTAATCTTTTCTCTGTTATAGATGATGCTTTTATTTCTTTCTGCATTTCTTTTTCTTGTTGTACTTTAGGTTCACTTCTTGATTCCATTGACTCACGTTTTAAAGTTCGGGAGAACTTCCCTTCCGATTTTCTAGTAACAGACGATGCAATTTCACTTTTCACTTCTTGTTGTAAACCTTCTATACTTAAATCACTACCTAATCGTGAAAGAAGTTCTATATTTAATTTAATTAACACATCATTTTGTATTTGCATTGCTTTCATTGATTGCACTATTTTTTTATTATCTTCTTTTAAAACTGATAGATCATCTATTCCTTTCCCTTTCCTCATTTTTTGATCTAGCAGTACAATTCCATGCCGTAAGGCATCTGCTTCAGTCGAATACTCAGGATACTGCTTCATAAAATCTTTTACTATATCTTTGTGGATTCTATTCCCACGAAAGCGAAACGTTTCCTCAAAAGCAATCCTAGCCATTCTTCATTCAACCCCTATCCATTCTGTCCTAGTATCTTAATTAATTCATTTGTAGCATCTATATATTCTTGTAACTTATCCTCTTGCCTTTCCAAAGAAACAGAAACATTATTAACAGCTTCATCAAATTTATCTTCTTTATTTCTTTTATATTCTCTATCAAAGTGTTCTCTAAAAATTTCGTTAATGTATTCCCAACGATAGTAACGTCGTCCAAGTCTTTTACTTATTTGCTTACACCTTTCATCAATTTCCTTTATATGATTCGGATTAGCATTCCGAACATGAATTTCCATATTGTCACCTGCTTTACAATAAAAAGAACCTAATTCATTGTAGAATTAAGTTCTTTTTATTTATCAATTATTCCACGTATCTAAATGCTAACGGTGAACCCGTCAATTCAATATGCAATAACTTATTTTCTTTTGCTTGCCTACAGTACTCTTTAATTAATAATTTTCCTTCTTCAACATTTAACTTTTTATAAAATTCACTATTTGTATCATCAATGAAAAAATCAATTACTTCAACATCGTTAAATAACAAATTAGGATCTATTTGAGTAATTAATTTTTCTTCCTGTAAATCAATTCTTGCGGACAAATAATTCGTTACACCACCAATACAATCCTCTTCAAATTTAAACGTATTAAATTTAATTGTGGCATCAAAACAATAATCTGATTTCTTACCATTATAAGTAAAGCCAAACCAATTAAATGAATATGAGTATGCAATCTTCTTATTTTTGTCTTTACTATCTTCTATATAATTAGCGTTTTCTTCGGCATAATTTTTCTCATTATGATCACCATCACCTAACTGATTCAATTCTTTAATTGCTCTCCAATAGGATTTGATTGCTAACATTGCATCTTCTTCAGTTGGGAAATTTGCTAACCAAACATACTCTTTTTCCTCATATTTTCTTAAATCATATCTTGTTACTGCTTCATCATATGTTCCCTTTTCTTTCATTGATTCAACTTCATTGCAGCTTAACTCTCTCCACAAATAAAAGTTATTTCCACCCCTATGATCTATCAAATAATTTGATACTTTCACTTTACATCCCTTAAATTCTTCTTGAGGTGGGATGATGATTTTTTCAAAATACTCCTTATTCTCTTCATTCCTTTTATCATTAAATACTTGATTAAGTTTCTTCATATCCTCTAACAACCCCTCTATATTTAAATTCATTAGTTCTTTTATTTCATCCCAATACTTACAAACAACAAGCTCCCAATTCCAAAACAAATGTACATCTGTAAATTCTTCAAAATTACCATCTGCCGCTACAGGATGTTCTTTATACTCAACCACATACGCAAAACAACGATGAACATATATTTCATATATCTTGTTCACTTTATCTTCAACTCTCTCTCCTATTCTAGTTACTCTAGATCACCTTTATCTTCTAACAATCAGATAAAGGCTCTATCAAAAGCAAAGATTAAAAAAAGAGCATAAGGAAACCCTATCCCACTTTGAGGACAAAGTGGTGAAATAGGCTGTGCCTATTGGGTTTCTAAAGCTCTCTAACTGGGATGTCAAAAACGCACTTGTGGGGCGTTTTGAGTCCTTTTATCATCTATTTGTAGGTCTCTTTGAGACCTTTGTAGTACGTTTTGTGTCCGTTTAAAAAGTACCTTTTTATATAATTTTTTTCTTTTCATTCAACAGCTCAATTTTCTTTTCCTTCATTTTAATCTCTTCTTTAAATCCATCCATTTCCTTTTGATGATTCTTAATTTTTGATTCATTTGAGTTCATTGTATTTTTGGTTTTAAGTTTTTCATCTTCAGTTTGGTACTCCATTTCTTTTGTTAACTTATCATTTTTTATTTTTAATTGTTTAATAGCAGATTCTTTATCATGAATCTTCTGTTGCATTTCTTTAATTTCTTCCCTTATAGATTTTTGTGAAAATGCAAGATATTCTTTTTCATAATAGATCTGCGATTCCTCTTTTAGATCCTCATTAATTAGTTTTCCCTTCTGTAAAATATAAGTTTTTAAACTTCTATCTTTTATATCATCTGCATCAGATTGTAATTCTGGATGAATGTATTCAGGCTTAACAATAGATGAAACTACACCGAAATCTTCAGGTATGTTCTCACTAATCACAACAATATAGTTATCACTAGCACGATAAATTTTTGTTTTCACATCATTTTCTTTTTGCTTAATGTATTTATTCTCTACTTTGTATTTCATGTTACTAAGAATTTGAGGGTCATTATCCGACTTTAATTGATAATCAATTCGCAACGTTTTATTTGTAGGATTGTATTCTTTTTTCACAACTGAAATCTTCACCATCGTTGATAGGCTTTGATATTCTCCCATTTTCATTTCCTCAAACTTATATGTTGCTCCGCTAAAGGCAGGCGAAATACATAGTACAAAAAACATTGCTACAAAACTTCCCAGGGTTAACATATATGCTCTTCTTTTCGTATTTGCAGGTTTTCTTTCTTCTTTTTTCGCTCCAAATTTTAAACGCATACTGCTGCTCCTTTCTTACTAAATACTTTCACTTGTACTCTTACTTCCTCATGAATATTTTCTAATTTATAGTTTGTATATTTCTTTTTCCCTCTATGATCCACGTCATATTCACGAACAATTAGCCAATCAAATTTATTACCAGGATTATAGTCAAACCAATCAATTGCTATTTCTTGATAATCATTTTTCCTCTTCCATAACTTAATGATTATATATTTTCCTTCTCTTGAATAATCATGATTCGGTTTTAATTCACTCAAAAGCATGACATATACCCCTTTCCTTTAGAATATTAGATTATACTTTTTTAAAAAAAGTAGATCCCCTGCATTACGTTTCCTTTCATACAGGGGATCTTTCATTTATTATTTTGACACTTATCTACTTAATCGGTATGGACTATAATCCACTACTTTAATTTCATTGCCTTGCTTCTCTAATGTAATTCTAATTAAGCTTTTAATCTTCGTTTGTTTGTTTTCTAGACCTTCAATTTTGTAATCTACATCAATTAAAACACTACATTTTTTTGAAATATCTCCATTTGAATCAACAAATAGAGCTGTTTGATTAATAGTAGATTTAAAATTTGGATCTCCTAAATCTTCTGTTTCAGGGGCCACCATATCTACAACTTTTTTATCCGTCATTTTTAATAAGTTGTCTCTTCTCTCGTTCTTATTTTTTACGGAGTAATTCAAATACGCTTGAATAAATTGTTTAGATACCTCTTTATATTGATTTTGCAAGTCTATTAAAGGATTTGTATTTTCTTTATTTGAATCAGCAGCATTCGTATTATTTTTCATGCTAACTTGTTCCATTTTCGTTTTCAATTCACCAATTGTTTTGTCCTTTTTGGCAATATCGACTTGATATTTTTTATCTTTCTTTTCAAATTCCTTCATTGTGGTATAAATAAAAACCCCACTAAAAGCAACTGAAACACTTAGTAATCCTGTTAAAATTTTTGAAGTCATATTCATTTATTACGCACCCATTTCTTTTTTATTTTGGAACTACTCTTCTAATTCCTGCATAGTATTTTTGCCATCCTGGTGATGTAAATTGGTGATATCCTATCCCTGCATTTTCAGAATCATACATTGTATTTGCATCAACATATATCCCTACATGACTCACATGATCTGGCCCACCGTATGTTCCTTTGAAAAATACCAAATCACCAGGTTGTGCATCTTTCGGATCAACTTCTACAGTTGCATAGTATTGTTCTGATGCTGAACCATTTAAATTAACCCCTGCTGCCCTAAATGCCCAAGACGTTAATCCACTACAATCAAATCCCAGCGCAGGAGTTTTACCGCCCCAAACGTACGGGTTTCCATTATATTTTAAAGCTTCATCCATTATCTTTTTAAAGGTCTCTGACCCATTTACTGGTGCAGTCCCATTATCAAAACTTAAATATTGCTTAACCATTTCTGCATAATAAAAGTTACCGCCATTTATATAGCGATAACCACCATTGTAAGCAACTGCTACAGCTTGACTATATCCAATTCTTGTTCCATTTTTATTTCCACCCGCAGGAGCAACAACTGTTAAAGAATAATAATCAGCAGTTTCTAAGGAGTGCGTTTTATTATTTAACGCTAACCAATGTACATAATTACGTCCAAAGTTATATGTTTGTACAATGGCTAATAAATCATTAATCCCTAACATTTTTGCATCATCAAATGCTCCCTTTAAATGCATAACACCATAATAAATAGAATCCTTTGGATTAGAAATTGTGTTCATTTTCCAACCTTGTGACTCACTTGACTGCATAATATCAGGTAGTTTTTCTGAAATACCATTACTCTCCACCATGATGATTGCTAACACATAAGGAACTAACTCAGGTACTCCTTGAGCTGCACATTCTTTTTCGACCATCTCTTTCCAACGCATGACTTCTGGTGGTAAATTTTGTACCGATGCAGTACCACTTATACCACCACTAGAAGTACCCGTTGAGCTTGTCCCTCCTCCTAAAATCGCCGCACCTATAATAAATATCACCATTACCGCTGCAAAAATAGCTATTCCTGTAGATCCACTAAATAAACCAACTAACCATTTTAACCTCTTAACTTTTTTATATTTTTCTAGTAACGTTTCCTGTGTAGCTGCCATATTATTGACCACCTTTAAAACGCTCTAGTTGTTTTTCATCTGGATCGAACATTACATTATATGTCTCAGTTGAACTAACTTGTACAATTGCTTCTCCTCGTTTTAATTCAGGTAAAATTCGAAACTCTGATTCTGTTAAACTCTCACCTAGAACACTTTTTAAGGTTTCTAATACGGAGTTATCCATATTTAAAAATATCTTATATTGAGTTAATTCAAAGATTGCTTTCATGTCTGAAACATCCACATTACTTCCTGGTGGTGGTAACATTTCTTGTGGTGATTGTGTTGCAAAGAATATACCTGCAACGAATTTACGCATTTCACGTTCAAATTCCAAAACATAATTATTAGCAAATTTATTTCGAGAATTTATAACATTATGGCACTCATCTAAAAACACCATAAAATATATAATATCTTCAATCGGTAAATTCTTTTCTTCTCGTAAATATTTCATTCTACGACCATTTTTTAATGCATGACTCCAAATTAAAGTTAATGCGGTAAATAATTGACAGTTAAAGATTGGTCTGTCTAATTTTGATATACCATCTATATCAAAGAATACAATTTGTTCATCTTCAAAATTTTCAAGAGTTGTATGCCCATTAAACATATCTCCATACACATGAACCATATCATGTACTTGCATTTTAAGAGTTTCTAAATCTCTATGACGTTGTGGAGTAGCATCTTTTTCTAGTTCAACTTTATCCAAATGCGCAAGGAATTCTTCCATAATAGGATAACTAGTTGGTGGTAATCCTGTTATTTTAAACCGTTCTTTAGAACTAGATGGGATCAACTTATATTCGGTATAGAACTCTAAAAGATACCTACGAAACTCTTGTATAATCGTTTCAGTTACATCAACATTTAAGAAACGATACATATTTGTAAGCTTAGATAAATGTTGTAAGAATGATCCTCTTTCATCAACCGCACCTGTATTAGTAATTTTTGTTGCAAATACTTCTAAGGGATTTATCATACCTGTTTCCACACCATCTTCACCTTGTGCCCCACTTAAATCAATTATCTTACCACCTTGTTGTTGAACAATCGTGTAATAATCTCGTGCTTTATCAAATCCACGAATAAAACAATCCTTTCCAAGTAGGCCCTCTAACAACTGTTTTAGTAATGTAGATTTACCTGCACCCATTTTCCCAAAAACAAAACCACTAAACGATGTTCTAGTACCTGTCGAGAAAAATGGATCTAGAATAAATGCTCCACCAGTATTTGTTTGTCCTAAATAGATTCCTCTTGGATCTTTTAAATCTTGGTGATGAAACGGTATACCATATCCAATGTTTTCTGAAGGCAGCGGATTACCACTTTTCGCTCCCAAGTATTCAATTTGTTGATCATAACTTGCAAACAATGTTTGCCACTCTTCTTTTTGTTTAAAAACATACACTTGTGCTTTATAGTTTTGACCTGCAATCTCTTTTTTCAAATCACCAATTCGCTTCTCTAATTGTTCTAAAACTGGATCATAAATAAAAATTCTTACTTTTACCAACTTAACTGTTTCACCTTGTTGCGTTATAGAACGTGCAAACAACTTTAAATTTTCTAGCTCCCAATTTGCATCATCACGATCAGTTGAACGACGTTCTGACGTCACACGATCTTTTAACTCAGTGATAGAACGGTTAATATCTGTAAGAACCTCTTGTTTATTAGCAGTCGCTACATCAAAACTTGATAGCGTATCTTTATTGTTCATTAATGCTGTTAACCATAAAGGAGGAATTTCTTCTGCCAGAGAATAAACATTTAAACAAGCTACATAGCAATCTCCTTGAGCTATATATCTTTCATTAAATTTAATGCCCCCTTGTGGCTGCACCCTCTGAATAAATTCTAAATCATAACCCGCACTACGATATTTTTGTTGTTCTTTTTTACCTAGTTTCACCATTAATATTTCTCCTCCTACATTTCCGAATTCATGTTTTGCAGCTTAAATATTAATTTTTCAACTTCTTTTGCCTTCATATTCTGCAAATCAAATTGCCTTCCACCGTAACGCTTCATATCTTTTACGTTCTTTATTAATTCTTTTTCGTTTTCCCCATAAACAACAATGAAGAAGGCCAATTCCTTTAAATTCTTTTCTACCCAAAGTACCCTATTTAGATTTTCAACTGCCAATGAATACCGTTGATACCATACTCGCTCTTCTTCATTAGTCACCCCCTCTCTATTCATCCTTCCTTGAAATCGTATCGCCATGCGTTTCCAGTAAACTTGTTGTTCTGTTGTTTCTGTTGAATATGTTAAAGATAAAATTTTAAATGGCTCATGATAGACCCTACACAAACTAGTTAATTGGTTCATAAACCGCTTTAAATCATCCTCATTCATAGAAAGTAAGTCCGTTGTTTTCACCTTCAAATAGACTTGCAAATTATCTTTACGATCCACTAAAATTCCCGTTTTTCGCTCAAGTCGTTTATAAGGAGCTACATCAACTATTGATGCATCCGTATTTTTAAAAGAAGCAAAAATTGTTGAGATAAAACCTTGTTTTTCATCACCTTGTTCTGAATTTATCCGTTTCTTCTGATTCGTTTTCTTGGGTTCAGCTACCGCAACTTTCATATTCATCTTTCCTTTCATGAGTTAAAAAAAAGAGAGTGCTATATTAGCACTCCCTATCACTCTTATTTCTTTTCCGTTTTACTACTGATTGTATTTACTTCAATTGGATGGTAATTTTTATTATCCATCTTCAACATATCTAAAATAACCATCATATTTCTGTTTGTAGGACTGCTATGCGGTTTTATACATAGGAACAATCCAAATGTACCCAATATTACGTAAAACATAATCCTTCCAAACCCACCAACCGGAAATAGATTCGGCATATAACTTGCTAAGAACAACATGAAACCAATTATTCCTGCATCAATGATGTAGAAAAAAGCTATTTTAATTTCTTGCTTTGTATTCTTTGGATTACGCATCATGTCTCATCACTCCCTTTGTTACGTCATGAATTTTATTTTTCCCCCATATTGTTACAAGACTTATATTCTCTTATCATGCTTTTAATAAATAGGTTCATAGTTTCAAACATTTTACTATCGTTTTCAATACGTTCTTGTATAAAAAGTGGGTACTTTTCAAACTTAGCGTAATATTGTTTTACTGGATGTTCCTCAGGATAATATTCAATATCATATTCATAACCACGCAAGCCATAATAATCACGCACACCTTTAGGATTCAAAATGTGCAAGCATAAAAGTGACTTATAAATTATTTCCTTTGCTTCTACAGCATGAGTTAATTCATTAGCCAAATATTTTTCTGTATAACTCGGAAATTTGTGTACACAAAAATCAAATATTTCTTCTTCCTGTGTTGTAAATACCATCCTTTGTTTTCTTTTCCAACGTATAATTGCGTAAATAGTTCCTCTCACAAAGCAATATACCCATATTGCTATTTGTAAAATCCATACCCCCACAATTAATACAAATAAAATCCCAATAATCCATTTCACTAAAGTATGATCTAAAGACCATAAAAACCATTTCTTAATAAAGGGCTTGTCATATATTAGCCAACTTAATAAGGCAGGTTTTACTATAATGCGCAGTAAAGGATCAAACTCAAGAAAGATATGCTCTGAAGGATCTAATTGCATATCTCTCCAAAGCCCTCCATTATAGGCAATAAAACATATCATATATACTACAAATGAAAGTGTTGTTGTAAAGATAATTTGCATTACAAATTGATTATTTAATATTTCTATTAGGAACTCTTTCAATATTATCTACCTTCCAAATTATACTTTTATAATTTTATATTTTTTTCATTCTGCTAATATATATTAGCCTTACTTACTTAGGCATCTGTTCAAGTACTTCGTTAATTAATCTCCAAAAATGTTGCATTGTGATTTTAAACTCAAATTTAATGCTCAGCTGCATTCCAGGTGATAAATTTTGAATTCCATTAAAGTAAGATCTAGCAAGATGATCCTCAGGTAATGTATTCAATAATTCTTCATAATCACCGAGTTCTTCATATCGTAAAATCGCATCTTTGTTTAAAATGTCATAACTCACAGCCAACGATAATACCGACTTGTATAATTTCATTCTTGCTGCAGCAAATAATGAATCTGTATTTTTCAATTCTTCTTTCTCATAAAGTTCATATAATTCTACACCTAAATCAAAGAACTCTTGTTGCTCACTGTTTAATTTCATTTCTTATTCTCCTTCCTAAAAGTTCTACCTAGAATTTCTAAGAGCCTTAAATCCCTCAAACAATATATATGTAATTAAGACTATGAGGTATAAACTACCTGAAACATCAATAATTTCTTGTCCACTTAATACATAATGTTCATTTTCTATTCCAAATAATTTTTCACTGAAAACAATTGTCTTGAAGGGAATATACTGCATAGCTCCTGAAAATTGTAATCCCCAAATAATCAAAAGGATCATTAGGATGCGAAGATATACGTTAACTAACACTCTTGAAAATCTACCTAATATTTTTAGTCCATCAAACAACGGTCGATATGAATGGTTTAATGACAGTTTCTTTCTACTTTCGAAATCTAGATCGTTCACTTCGAAAAATTTAAATAATTTTCGTGGCACTTCTATAATCCCTTGTTTAATGCAAATTTCTTTTGCTTTTCTCCACCCTAGTTTTTTTATCAAATATGAATCTGAATGAAAAACCTCTAACCACCATGATTTATTATTCATTAGAAGATGGTGTCCCCATAAATAAGCTAAATCTATAGCTTGTTCTTTTTCATTTAGATCAGTGAATTGGGGCACAATTAATGTGTTAGAATTTCTTTCAACCCCATAACCCCTACACTGTTCTTCTAAATCATACATTCCCTTTAAATACCCAGCTGTAAATGGACGTATTAAAGAAAAAGAAAAACTTTCTTTTATTTCTATACCCTCTTCTACCATTAAACTTAATATTTTTTCTTTGGGTGATTGCATCTCTTTTTTCTGTGACAATTTCGTTCCACCTCTCTTTTTAAAAAATACGCCCTCTTTCTTTTTCCACTTTAGTAATTTAAAAATCTGTTTTAAAAAAATTGCGATCATGCTTAACACAATCGCAACTCCTAACATGCAGATAGCAAATAACCAATTATTCATTTTATTATCCCTTCTGCTTCCCTTTTATTTTCGAACACTCTTTTGCCAACTTGTTATTTGAATACAGATTAAAAGAAAAATATATTAGAAGAAAAAAAGCAACGATGTAATGATATAACTGACTTAATTCAAAACGAATTTGAAAAGCTAAAATGGTAGTAGCAATTACAAATCCTGCTAGCGTTATTAAAATACTACATTTTAATTCTCTTTGTTTCATTTCAAAATAAAGTCTTCTTTTACTTGCAATATCAATCACTCTCACTAAAAATCCCTCCTCATCTTATTTTTGATTTAATCTGTTTGTGCGATTTCTAGAGCTTCCTCTTTGTCGTAATCCCGAACCCCTTCTTTCCTTCACATTAACATTCTCTTGAACATTCACTTCACGCTGAACCGTTGTAGAATCTGCTCTCACATCTCTATTTACTGTTCCATTTCCTTTTACGTTGTCCTGGATATTCACTTCACGCTGGACTGTTGTAGGGCTTGCTTTCACATCCCTATTTACTGTTCCATTTCCTTTTACATTGTCCTGGA
>NZ_FNUW01000041.1:0-42188 GCF_900108285.1 Bacillus sp. ok061
ATGTTAGAATACAAAGCAAAATGGTATGGAAAACAAGTCATTGTCGTATCGAAAACATTTGCTTCCAGCCAATTATGTTCTTGTTGTGGATATCAAAATAAAGACGTTAAAAATCTAAATCTACGTGAATGGGACTGTCCTTCTTGTCGTACACACCATGATAGGGATATTAACGCAAGTATCAATCTAAAGCATGAAGCGATAAAGCTTCTAACCGCAAGGACTGCGGGGTTAGCCTAATCAATTAAAGTTCGATAGAACTCTTTACTTAGGAATCCCTCACTTCTAAACGAAGTGAAAGTGGGGGTAGTTCAATAATGGAGAGAAAAGGTTATTATAAAAAGAACTTAATATCTGATCAGTTGTTAAATCAATATTTTAAATATATAATTGAATTTCAAAAATATGTGATTTAAATCACATATTTTTTTTGAAATCATTTATTATTATTTGAGGTGTATAGAATGGGCAAATCTCGCGAACAAACAATTGAAAATATTCTAGAAGCGGCTAAGAAAAAATTTGGAGAACATGGCTATGATGGTACAAGTATCCATGAAATTGCAAAAGAAGCAAAAGTGAATGTTGCTATGGCATCGTATTACTTTAACGGAAAAGAGAACCTTTACTTAGAGGTATTTAAAAAATATGGTTTTGCAAAAAAACTACCCAATTTTCTTGAAGAAACGCAAAATAATCCTAAAACTGCTCTAAGACAATATTTAACTTTCTTTATTACACATATAAAACAACATCCTGAAATTGGAACTCTTGCATATGAGGCAATTATCAAAGAAAGTTCACAATTAGAAAAAATCAAACCATATATAATTGTAAATTTTGAACAATTAAAAGAAATCTTATTGGAAGGGAAAGAACAAGGGATTTTTCATTTCTTTTCCACAAACCATACGATTTATTGGATTACTTCTATTGTCTTATTTCCGAAATTTAAAAAATTTATTGATTCGATGAATCAAAAACATTCCGATGATATGCAAAAAGAGTGGATTACAGATGATCTTGTAAACAGAATTATTTCTTCATTAATACATAATCCCACATTATAAAATATCCCTTATTTAAAAATGAATCAACAACTCATTCTTTTTCCTGATTCATGAATTACTAAAAAAATTTTGCAGTTATACTCACTGATATTTTTCACTATTAAATAATTCATAAAGTTAAGTATTGTGTAATTAAAAATATTTGTAAATGCCACTGTTTAAAGAGTAGCGGTATAAAAGTACATTATTATTTTTAAAGATAATAAAAAAATTAAAGACTTCTAGTGCCATATGTATGTGTTGAAAATTTTATCATTTTAGCCCTTCACGTTCCTTGAGGAAGGAGTCTTCTTGGCTAAAATGATAAAAAAGGAGGGAGAAGGTATCTTTTATTGAAGTTTGTTTATAATAGCTTTTTAACTTGTTAGGGGGAATCATAAAGGAGATTAGTAATCTCTTTGATCATTTTTATTTTCCTTATAGTATTGGACTTATTGTATTAGAAAATTCAAATTTTGAAAGGGGAATCAATAAATATGAGTAAGAAAAAAGATACGTGCTTATCAACTTAAGGATAGAAATTAAATGGGTTTTTGTTTAAATAAACTAAACAAAGGGGTGTTCTTTATGTGTACTAGTTTGACATTACAGACAAAAAACGGTCAACATCTTTTTGCAAGAACGATGGATTTTACATTAGATTTCAATCAAGAAGTAATAATAGTTCCTCGAAGTTATCGATGGAACAATATAACTGGTGAAACCATCGAAACGAAACAAGCAGTTGTCGGGATGGGGATCAACTATCAAGGAAGGGTCATTCTGGCAGATGGAGTAAATGAATCAGGTATGGCATGTGCAACACTTTATTTTCCAGGATTCGCTACTTATAGTAACAGTATAGATGACGATAAAACAAATCTGGCTCCATTTGATTTTGTGGCATGGAGTCTCACACAATTCAATTCTGTCGAAGAGTTAAAGAAATCTGTAGATAGTATTTCTTTTTTAGATGTATCATTATCTGTTTTAGGAGTTACCCCACCGCTACATTGGATCTTAGCGGATAAATGGGGAGAATGTATTGTAATAGAGCCGACAATTGAGGGGCTAAAAATGTATGATAATCCGCTAGGGGTAATGACTAATAGTCCTGAGTTTAACTGGCATTTACAAAATTTAAGACAATATATAGGTCTTAAATCGCAGCCATATGCACCAACTCAATGGGGGGATGTACCATTAAGTGCTTTTGGACAAGGTTCAGGTTCGATGGGACTCCCTGGGGATTTCACTCCACCATCAAGGTTTGTTCGGGCGGCGTATAGCAAACAAAATATTCAAGGGGTAGATAACGAAGAGGAAGGGGTATCGGCCGTTTTTCATATCTTATCAAATTGTGAGCTTCCAAAAGGTGGAGTGATAACGGAAGAAGGTACATTAGATAATACCATTTATACAAGCGCAATGTGTATGGAGTCTGGTATATATTATTATCATACCTATGATTGTAGACAAATTATAGCCATACATCTATTTCATGAAAATTTAGATACAGATGAAATTAGAACGTATCCATTTCAGCGTAAACAAAAGATATATTATCAAAATTAATTAGATTTGGAATAACATCAAAAAGGCAAACTGAATTAAGTTTGCCTTTTTATAATAGGCCATACGACTCATGTTATAACTTTTACACACTTACACTGATATTTTATAGATAGTATTTTTTATTATATTTGTAATCATTTTAAGCGAAGGGTACGTGATTGAGATGAATAATACATATAATGAAAAGACACATGCTCTCATTAAACAATTATTGAACAAATTTTCATCCAAAGCCCCTGGCTTTGCATATATTGCTAGTTTTGATAGTGGAGTAACGTATAAAGGTGCAGTTGGCTTAGCTTCTATAGAGGAAAATCTGCCCATAACCACAAAGAGCGTTTTTAATATCGCCTCAGTTTCTAAACAATTTACAGCGTTTTCTATATTACTCTTAGAACAAGAGGGAAGATTGGGTTTAGATGATTCAATTGTAAAGTTTGTCCCTTCTATAGGAACATATGCTGAACCAGTAACATTGAGGCATCTAATTCATCATACTGGTGGGCTAGTTGATTATATGGCATTGGCTGAAGCAGCAAATATTAAATTTACTGATACATTAACTGTGGAAGAATCTCTAAAACACCTAAATGGTCATCAAATTGCAAGGTTCCCAGTGGGCACAAAATTTGAGTATAGCAATACAGGATATTTTTTATTATCACAAGTGGTAGAGAAGGTAAGTGGCAAGTCTCTACTTCAGTTTACAAAGGAGCGTATTTTTGATCCTTTACATATGAAAGACACAACAATTGTAGATTACTACCCAACTACTATACCAATTACTAGTGGGTATTCGAAGAATGAGCAAGGAACATATAAAATCTATGAAAGCCCTTGGGAACATACAGGTGATGGGGCAGTACATGCAACAGTTGAAGACCTGGTAAAGTGGGGAGAAAATCTAACTACAGGTACCGTTGGTGGAAAAGAACTTGTTAAAAAAATGAGCGAAATAGGTCCGAAAATTTCTCCAACTGGGGAGACGATTATTGATAATGAAGAGTATGCTTTTGGGCTAAGGCTTGCAGAAGGGTTTAACTGTCGATACTTGGAACATTCAGGTAGCTGGGCAGGTTATCGTTCATACTTCATGCGGTTTCCAAAAGAATATTTGTCTGTTGTTGTACTAAGTAACTATGATGAATTTGACTCTAAAAAATATGCTAATGAAATAGCAGGAATTGTTTTAGAAAAATAAAAAATAGGGCTTAGAAGACAGTATCTGGATTTGGTTAACCACACGTTGTTTTAGGTGTAATTGATTTTGAGAACGGAAGGCAAGCGTAAATTTATGCTTGCCTTTTTTCGTATGAAAATGAACATAAATATTTATATTCATACAGTTAAAATTAATTAGAAATTCTTTAAATATAGATTGATTAATGTGGTCGAATTTTAAAAATTTTTAAATAAAAATACAAAAATTACATATTACGATTATTAAAATTAATTTTATTAAAAATTGAAATATTAATTAATATTCCTATTGCTATTAAATTGACCATTAAAGAACTTCCACCAAAACTTACAAATGGAAATGGAGTACCTGTAAGAGGAAATAGTCCCGTAATACCACCTAAATTTACAACGGATTGCATACCGATCATACATGCTATACCAATTGCTATAAAACTGCCGAATGGATCTACACATAATTGTGCAATTTTTAAGGAGCGAAGTACTATAGTCAAAACTCCAGCCAATATAATAAATACACCAATAAATCCTAGTTCTTCAGAAACTATGGCCATTATAAAATCAGTATGTGGTTCCGGAAGATAACCTGTTTTTTGTATGCTATTTCCAAATCCACGACCAGTAATTCCTCCAGAGCCAATGGCAATAAAAGAATTTACAAGCTGGTAGCCATTTCCTTGTGCATCAACAAAGGGATTAAAAATTGTAGTAATACGTGTCTTTTGAACTTCTGACAAACTATATTTAATTAAAAAATATAAAATAGGTGACCACAAAATAGAACCGATGGCAGTTCTTTTGATTAGTAGATTTATATTTATTCCTGAGCAAAGAAATATGCTAAAACCTATACCTAATATTAAAAGTGCAGATCCTAAATTTGGTTGTTTAAAGATAAGAAAAAAAATTGTAGCTAAAAAAAATAAAAGTTTTCCGATACCACTCCAGTTATTTTTAGCTTGTTCTTGTCGTAATGCAAAAAAACGGGCTGTTACAAGTATTGTTCCTAATTTAAGAAATTCAGCTGGCTGTATTCCAAAGATCCATGATTGAGCATTATTTACCACTTTTCCTTTCCATAGAACCATAATTAATAAAAAAATCCCTCCAACCATAATACAGATAGAGACTATTCGTTTTTTCCATATTTCATATGGGAGTATAGAACAGACTATTAACCCTATTGTTCCTAAAAGTAGCTTTGTTAATTGAGAATCAACAAAATGTCTACTGTTATAACCATAATGTTGGACAGCGATAATGGAGCTCGCACTATACATCATGATAATACCTAAAGTACATGTTATGAATAGAGGAAGGAGCAATAGATAATCGAGTTTTAATATTTTTTTCATTTTAATATCCTCCTGATTTAAAACAAAACATAATATTACATTTGCTAATCAATAAAATCTTGTTCTCGTCAATTACTAAATAGGATTTTTGTTAAGGCAGATTCTATCGTTTATACCCTGTTTTCTTACGCAAAAATCCCCCTAGTATGTAACTAGGGGGATTCAAAATGGCATGACTAAATAAGGCTTTTTTCCCCCTAGTAGAGCTTTGGCACTATACAACGTAAAGTAATGAAAATTCATCACTTAGCTATCTTAAGAAGAGCCTTAATCCGACAATTCCTGTTCTACCCATTGGCGTCTTTCGACATTTTTGGGCAATAGCCTGTGTTTGCATAGGAGCCTCACCTAACAGGTTAAGCAATATAAATTTTATGTATTTGTTTCGTGTAGCAAGCATAAATATATTTTTTTTGCTTGTCAAGCAACCGTATTGCTAATTTTATATGATTATAGCTTTATAGCCCTTTGAGAAATAATATGAGAAAATGTATGTAATCATTTCGTATAAATACATATTTTCGACTTGTAGTGTAAAGTATGATTAAGTAGTTTAATCATATAAATTTGATAAACAGTAAAGAAGATTTTAATCATAAAAGAAGATTTTTTGAAAAATGTTTTTTTGAAGTAAAGAATAACTAATCATTCATCTTCTGTTATAAAGTTGGAATTTGATTAAAAACAATAAGTTTCATATGTTTTTAAGTGGAATTTTAAATTTATAATAAAATATAATTTCATTTTCTATAAAAGATTTTTTTATGTACGGAACTGAAAGTCAGTTGACAAATATTAAATTCTGGTTTAAATTTTGAAGTAATTCAATAATCTTTGTTAGGTGAGGCTCCTGTATAGAGAAACGCTGCTGCCCAAAAATGTCGAGAGACGCCAATGGGTCAACAGGAACGGTCGGATTAAGGCCCTTCTTAATGTAGCTGGTTATAAAAACCTATGCTATACAGTGCTAAAACTCAACGAGGGAGTGGTATACGATTTGATAGAAAGGCACCTCTGTGATTTTGGCAGAGCTGTCTTAATAATCATTTATTTGTATTGTGAAAAAACCTTTACTCCTTTTTGAGTAAAGGTTTTTCTGTTTAATTTTATTTATTTTTATCTTGTCTATATTCAAAAAGGAGGTAATTCTAATTAATGAATTGATTGCAATGTAACTATTATTGCTCTAATAAAAAATCTAAGACAGATAAAATAAAACAAAACCACTCATGAAACTCTAGAGTCTCCCTTAGCAATATGAGGAGGAGTTAACATGAAGAAATTATTAAAGGAATTACTTGCAACCAAAAATAATTTGGATGCAGAGAAGGTTTTACGTCTTCCGTCGTATGATGTTGCGCAAGAAGTAAAACGGTTTTCAATTGAAGATCAAGTCATATTGCTAAATACGATTCCTGTATTAAAAAGCTCTAAAATTCTTCAATATATGAGTGCAGAAGAAAAATATAATATCTTAATTCACTTATATGAAAATAAAGCTAAAAAGTTACTAAATTTACAACCGATTGATGAATTAGTAGATTTACTTCTAGCGGTTCATCCGGAAAAACAGGCTAAATTAATGGCGTATCTAGATAAAATTACAAAACATAACGTAAAAAAATTGATGACTTTCAAACCTGAAACGGCAGGAAGTCTTGTTACAAGTGATTTTGTTGCAGTTAGAGGGAATTGGTCAGTAAAAATGACATTGAAGTACATTAGGGAACATTCTAAAAATGTAGAATCAATATCTTATAGTTATGTTATTGATAGTCATGGTTATCTTGAGGGAATCGTTTCCATACATGAGTTATTACTAGCAGCAGATGAAGAGATATTATCTACTATAATGATTCAAGAGGTGATTTCAGTACACGCTGAAGTTGACCAGCAAGAAGTTGTAAAAAAGCTACTGAATTATAATTTAGCAGCAATACCTGTGACAACAGCAAATAATAAAATGATTGGTATTATAACATTTGATGACGTAATGAATGTTATGGAAGCAGAAGCTACAGAAGATATTCAAAAGTTAGGTGGAAGTGAACCATTGAATCAATCTTACTTTGAAGCTAGCATTTGGAACATTTTCTTAAAACGTCTACCATGGTTATTACTTCTTTTTGTTGCTGAGGCATATACAGGTACAGTATTAAAGTATTTTGAAGACGAAATTGAAACTGTAGTTGCCCTTGCTTTCTTTGTTCCATTATTAGTAGGTACTGGAGGGAATACAGGAACACAGGTTGTAGCAACAATTACTCGTGCAATTGGTATTGGAGAGGTGAAATTTAAAGACATTTTCCGTGTAATGAAAAAGGAATTTGCAATTGGTATGCTTCTTGGACTTGCACTTGCGGTAGCTGGACTCACTCGTGCTTATATGTTAGGTGTTGGAACAGAAGTTGCACAAGTTGTAGCAATCACTTTATTATTTATTGTTATTTGGGCCTCTCTTGTTGCAGCTGTTTTACCTTTGATTCTAAGAAAATTAAGATTAGATCCTGCAGTTGTTTCAGGCCCATTTATTACAACATTTGTTGACGGAACAGGATTAGTAATTTATTTCATGGTTGCAAAAACGTTATTAAATTTGTAAGTATACACTCAAATAAATACGCAATGTAAATTAAGTATTTTGCATTGCTTGCTAAGACTTAGTGTGGAACTTGGGAATGAGGAAAATAAACACTTTTGTCTTTATTAAAAAAATTTTTTAATGGATTCATTGAATGTAATTAATACCGGAGGATAAAACTATGAAACATCTAAGAAAAATCTTCAAACGAATTTTGCTTCTATTTTCTATTTTCATGCTTATTGGCATAGGAATATTATTTGGTACTAGCTATGGCCGAGAGCTTCGTATAACAATCGCTGGGAGTATACTAACTTCTCAGCATCCACAATATGCGAAATATACATTCCTATCCCAAAAGGAACTAAATAAACTGCAAGATAGAATTAATCATCCAAAATGGTCAAACAGTGATGAGCATATTTATAAAAAAATAGCAGGAAAAAGATTAGAAGAATTAAAAAATCAGCCATTAGAAATTAATGTAGAAACAATTAAAAGCAATAAAGATAGTCGTTTTCTTTTTGAAGGAAGGTTAGTTACCATTAGCAATCCCTTCAATGTTAAACTTGTTAGCCATCAAGGAACACAGGGCGCTAACAGGGGAGAAAAAATTAGTGTAATGGCAAAACGTAATCATGCACTTGTTGCTGTGAATGCAAGTGGATTTGCTGATGAAACAGGAAGGGGTGGAGGAAATGTTGCAACTGGCATAGCAATAGAAAATGGGAAAGCTATTGATACGAATATGGATAGAAATACCCCTACAATTATTACGGGTTTAACAAAGTTTGGGCAAATGATAACAGGAAATTATTCTACCCAACAACTTCTGGATAAACAAATCGTTTCAGCAGCAGGATTTATGCCACAGTTAATTGTAAATGGAGAAAAAATGATTACAGAAGGAGACGGTGGTTGGGGTTCTGCTCCGCGAAGTATTATGGCCCAAAAAGAAGATGGTACAATTATGTTTCTAGTCATTGACGGTAGACAGACGCATAGTATAGGGGCTACGTTAAAAGAGTGTCAAGATATTCTATATGAAAAAGGAGCAGTAAATGCAATGGCTATGGATGGAGGTTCTTCTGCTACGCTATATTTAGGAGGAAAGGTTATAAATTCACCTTCTACATTATCACATGAAGATCGTTATTTACCGAATGCTTGGGTGGTAACAGCAAATCCGAAACAGAAAATAAATATGACGATAGATGGAGAAAAAGTAAATTCCGAAACATTCGATAAATTTGATACAAATATTATATCTCATTAAATAGTAAAAAGAAGCAAATGTTGTAAATATGAAATGTTTTTATAAACCAATTAATGTAAAATTTATATTATGTATTTTTCATATAATAAAACTACATTTCAAGAGAAATATATATAATATTTAAACCCTTGTGTTTTTGGGTAGGGAAAAGAATAAGGGTTTAGCAATACAAAATTGCTAAACCCTTATTCTTTATTCTTTCCTATTCTGCCTAAACTATCTTTAATAGTTGTTTCCCCAAGTTGTGTATATAGCAAAGCTGTATCTTGACTGGTATGCCCAAGTTGCTGCATCACTTGTAATGAATCCTTTTCTTCCATATATAATTTGTTTGCCAATGTATGTCTTAATTTATGGGGAGACATTCTTTTACCGTAGGCTTTAGTATATTTTTCTACTATATCTTGGATAGCCCTAACGGAAAGAGGCTGTGCAGTATGTTTATACTTCGATAAGAATACATTTTGTAATTCTTTCCCTGGAGCATATTTGTTATCTCTAATCTCCATATATTTTTCAAGATCATTTAATGCAATGGGGGTAATCCAAACGGAATCTTCTTTGTTTCCTTTTCGTATTACGTCAATTAGTCTTTCTTTTAAGTTTATATCTTCCATGCGGAGATCGGCCAATTCACTTACACGAATACCACTACCAAGAAAGAGGGAAAGAATAGCTACATCACGCTCCTTATCTCTTAAGAAATAGAATAACTGATGTCTTGTTAAAGATTTTTCATGTTCGTACTTAATATAATTCAGAAATTCTTGATCATCATCATTATGGAATATTTTAGACCTCATACGTTTTGCACGAGCATTTAATGTTTCTTTATCTTTATGTATTTCAATTTTAGCCATTACATTTCTATAAAAATAGCATTCTCCATCTTCATTCTCTGATAGGGAGGTGAGGTACTTAAATAAAGATTTTAAGGCCGAAATTTTTCTGTTAACAGAGGAATTCTGCATGTTTTGTTGTAGTTTTAGAAACCTCATAAAGTTCTCAACATCTTTTTTCTTTAAATTCTCCAAATCAGAGAAAGATACGTCTTTAATGGGCTTAAATTCAATAATTTGTTCAGATAATAGCCAATTAAAGAAGACTCTAAAATCATATACATAATTCAGTAGGGTGGAGGGAGAGGCATCATGCAATTCTTTATACTCCACAAATTCTTCTATGTAAAAGGGCATTTCATTTAAATTTTCGTATAATTTTTTCCGATGTACGGATTTTTGACGTTTCTTGCTGTAATCCATAAAAATCACCTCATATATACTATAACAGAAAAGAGTTACGAACACAAGTTCGCGTTAAATTCAATTTTTACACAGACTTATTTACATAATTAAATTATGGATTACTAAAATATACTCGAAATTAAATAAGGATAGCGTAGTCATTCTAATAAAATTATAGATACGCATGTGATAAATCTGTATTAAGCTATAAAAATTAGTATAAAAATCACATTCACAGGTGTACAAAATAAAACAATTTTCATATATAAATTTATACAAAATGAATACACGAAAAATTTTTAACAGTTGTTATTAAATACGAATTGGTTAATTTAATCATGATTATAAGGAGTTAAATAGATCAACATAAGAAAAACTTTTATAAATTTAAATGTAATTTACTATAAAAATTTTGCAATGTGTAATTTAGTATTTGATAATTTCTATATAAAATATGAATTATATGGACACATACCAATATAGAGAGATTCATGCTAATGAGCTCGAAATTCCTAAATACTATATTAGATTTCTATTTATACATCTTATTGTTCGTAAAATTGGTATTTCGTGCGAAGTTATGAATTTGAGTTTTTTCAATTCTTCTATTACCCTATTTATGTTTATTTAAGAGCATTCTTTTGTTTTAGGGGAATAAAGATTATAAGAAAATTAAGCCGAAAAATGAGCCTACTAAACTCCTAAGTTCTCAAAACAAAGACGAATAAAATAATGACTTTATCAATCAAAGGCAAAGTTAAATTCGTGCCAGTGACCATGTTATTGTTCAATATTAAGATGCGTCCAATAATGAGAAAATAATTTTTGTTGAATTTTCATAAGGAGAACAATTTAGTAAAGGAGATAATGTACAAATCTCTAATTAAAAGAACTGGAGAACACTATGTTCTGCTACTGTATTCGTACAAGATTCCATTACAATGACCAATCCAAATTAAATCTAATATTATAAATTGGTTCTATAATATTATCTTATATAAAATAAGCACCTCCCACGTCTAGTTTAAAATCAAGAAATGAGAGGCGCAATTTCTAGTTCTTCTTAACTACCTTGCTTTTACATATCCTAGCTGTATACTATCTATATTATTTGATTTTATAATTTGATAATATCTTGTTTCTTTTGTTGTAGAATTGAAAAATGAATCCCTTCCTTCTCTAGTAAGCTTATATCGTTCTTTTTCAGTAAACTCCGCTCGTACTTTATATTTTCCTTCTTCTGCCTCAAAATAGTAATGAGCTTGGCCATCTTGTAATCTAGAAACTATTTTTTCTTCTACTACTACTTCATTTTCATTAATTAAATATAACTTTATTTCCCCCATTTCTGGTGCTATTGTTTGTTCTTCAGGATCAATCCAGCCATCCCCATTTTCATCAAACCAGATATAACCAGATATAGTCCCTTTCTCTGGATCCCAAACCTTATCCATTTCTTTTGCGAATGCTAAATTTTTTGGTAAAAACAATGTAAAAACAAACACTAAAATTGAAAAATATGTCATACGTCTAATTCTTTCCATTGATATCGCCACCCAACCTCAAAATATTTAACAAGAATATATAAACATTAATATATAATACAATATACTACAAGTCTGGTTTTATTATCCAAATGCAGTTATAATTATAATAACAAAATCAATTAATTAACAAAGTAAATATCTAATCCTATGAATTACACGCAAGATTATATTTTCTCTAATCAATACTGACTTACCAAATGTCTTAGTATTATGACAAAGCATAAGTAATGTGAGTTCTTCTGATGCAATGTTGTATCCTCCTAAGATGTTGACTTATAGAATTTTTTTTATGTATTGCCCACCAATCTATGCACTTATAGGAAGTAATTTGTATAACTCCTCCTTTTGTTAACTAAAATATTATTGTTCATATTTTTTTATTGTTATATAATATTTCATGTCTTTACTTATATGCGATTAAGATATATCGGAATTAGAAAATCAGCGAATTTACTACCTATCCATATTCCCCGCCTCACAGTGATTACTTTATATTATTTAATTACACACTCTCCTTTTAAATCTATTTATTTAAATGTTATAATTATTGATACCCACTATCATTTTGAATCGAGGTGACAACCATGAGAAGTTTTGGTTCATTATTGATTTCTACTATCTGTTCAACAATTCTTTTAGTTTGGAATTCTCTTTCTTTCTATACTAGATTCACAACAGGACATACATACTACTGGGTTAACGGAATCATAGCCTTAATTTTCCTTCTATTCTTTATCCTAAACATGCGAGATATTATCAAGAAAAAATACAGAATGTCAGGAAAATAGGAGTTGATACATATGTGGAAAAAGATTAATAATTATAAGTTTCATCTAAAAGATTTGAAATTTATGACTTGGCTATTCCCAATTATCGGTTTATTATACGCTTATGAATTCTTCTCCGGTCTAATGTTCCACCAGGAGTTTCGTTGGCTCAAGTTAATATGCATGATAATAATGATTATAGGATTTATAGATATTAGAAAGAAGCTTAAAAATAAAGATTATAGAGTGGAATGAAATAACAAAAACTCTTGAACTCATTTTCAAGTCTTTACATTATTTTTTCGGTACGTACTTAATTAAAGCATTATCAGGAGAATCTGCAGGTTTTTTTGTAAAGTAAAAAAGCAGCAGATTCTCTACTTTAATTTCTACATAACCCCTTATTCTTTTCCCTCTTGTAAAGAACTTTACGATTACACTAGTAACTTCACATATCTTCTTAACTATGTATCTATTTTCTTCACGATTAGCAGGCAGCTCTAAAACGTACTCCATTTTAAGGGTTTTATCACCGTATTTTTTAGGCTTTCCCTTATATACGCACGTTGTTTAGCATGGTCTATCCATTCTCATTAGCGCATCTTAATTTTGTATTCGCTTGTTTTAATAATGATTTATCCACATATTATTTATTTCTTTGCTTCCATACCCCATTTTCTTTACGATAAGTATTCTTGCCATCCATAAAGTCAGCTGTATTACCCGGAATGCTATATTTCTTATTTTTTTTCTTAGCTTTCTTCTTCAACCTCTTCTCTTCTTGAACAGCTTGTAAATCCGCCTTCCATTGTTTCAACAAATCCTTTTCACGTCGCATCGAATTTGTACCCCTTGGTTTAAAATGTGTACCAAATAATTAGATTCTACCTATTTATGTAGAATCCTTTAATCAAAATTTCCATTTTGTTTAAATCCACGTTTAATATGTATTTTCTATGTAACTGAGAAAATAGCTCCCGTTACCAACCCTAAAATCATGCACAATGTAGAAATGAACCACAAAATTTTTTTCATCGTATTCCTCCCTCTCTTTTTGTTTTTCTTCCCTTACATCATAATGGGATTGGAATCATTGTTGGGAAACTATCGATTTCTATGATTTAGCAAAGATTTATGTTTAAATCCATTGCTTAACGCCTCTACTCTTTCAAACAGGCTTTTTATGATATGTATGCAGGATTCCCTCTTACATGTACCGAAACCTCAATAGGGAAACATTCCACTAATTACCATACCTATTTCATACCATTACATTTTGGAGGTTAAACAGGATGAAAAAAAAGAAGTTACAAAAATCAGCACTTTCTTTTGCCTTACTCTTTTCTTTAGGTGTTTCTTCTTTCCCGCCTACAACAAAGATTCATGCAGATACACAAGGGGTGCAAACTACAGAAAAGAAACCAGTCTCTTTAACAGAGCGTACGTCTTTATTTTTTGAATATCTCCAGCAAGATAACTATTCAGAGGCACTACAATTGACATCTGCTGCTTTTCAATCCAAGTTTACGGCAAACATATTACAAAGTTGGTGGACACAAAGTGGAGGAAGTAGAATTACAAGTATGGGAACACCTGTTATACAAGAACGAAACTTGGTCCATCAAACAGTTGAAGTTCCAGGAGCTCTCGAAGGAACTACTATTCCATTACTCCTTAAATTCACGCCTGGTGGCAAAGTTGATGAAATTGGCGTAAGGACTGGACCAGAGAAATCTTATACCATCCCACATCCTAGCTATGACCAACCTGATTCCTACCAAGAACGTGAAATCGTGATTGGAAATGCTACATACCCGTTACCAGCTACATTAACGGTTCCAAAACATAAACCTGGCGAACAAGTACCTGTTGTTGTACTTGTTCACGGTTCTGGTCCGCAAGATCGTGACAGTACATTTATGGGAGCTAAAATCTTTAGAGACCTTGCAGCTGGTCTTTCATCAAGCGGTATCGCAGTGTTACGTTACGAGAAACGTTCCTTAGAACACGGTTTTAAAATGACTGCAGAACCTGCTACGTTAGACCGAGATACTACAGATGATGCCATCTATGCAGCAAAATCAGCAGCGCAGCAGGAAGGTATTGACCCAGATAACATTTTCATTCTCGGACATAGCCAAGGTGCTGGCACCATGCCACGTATACTAAGCAAAGCACCTTCATCACTTGTAAGAGGAAGTATTTTAATGGCACCACCTGCACGTCCTTTTACTGACATGCTCCTTGATCAGTATCAGTACCTTGGGGCACCAAAGGAGTATATTGATGAACTAAAAAAACAATTCGCTTATATTGAGGATCCTACTTTTAATCCAGATCACCCACCAGCTGGTTATAATTATCTTTCTCCACATTTCATGTATGATGTGACCCGTTGGCATCCAGTTGAGGAAGCGAAATCACGAAAAGAGCCATTACTGATTCTACAAGGCTCACGTGATTATCAAGTAACAGTAAAAGAAGAGTTTACGAGATGGCAAGAAGGTCTTTCAAGTCGCAGTAATGTTCAGTTTAAAGAATATCCGAAATTGAATCACCTCTTCACGGAGGGCGACGGGGAATTAAGTCACCCTAGTGAATACGAAGTCCCTTCAAATGTTCCAGCGTATGTCATCCAGGACATCGCTACGTGGGTCAATGCGACAAAGAAATAAAAAACAACAAAAGCCATCATGCAATCATCATTGCGTGATGGCTTTTGTGATACTAATGATTTCATAAACGTGATACTGACATATCTATTATTCTCTTTATTGTTTCAACAGAGCAAAAAAGATGCCACCTCTTTGGAGAAAAGGTTCAGATTCTAAAATATATCCAATTTCATCATTTTCTCGGTCGGAAGTATGCTGATTAATTTGGAAACCTGCCTATTGATTTTTTGTAACCATTAAACTATGCCATTTATGGCCGGTTACATCACTTCGATATTGAATAATGTCCCCAACATTCCCATTCCCTTCTAATGCTTTCGGGCTATAAGTCTCATAAGTTGGTACTCTAGAAGACCAGTAAGTGTAGAAGTTTTCAACTACAGTCCAAGTATGCGAGGTTTTAAGTACTACACGATTTCCATTCGCATTAACAGCTTGTGAAACGAAATTCGTACAATCTCCCCCGTCATTCCAATGCTATAATCGCCAAATCTAGGATTTCGTCCCTTTGCCCATCATACTGCATAACTAGCAGCTGCACTTCCATTTATACTAAAAAATAATACTATGCTTGTTGTGAGAGGCGAGAACAAACATATGTTCTAACACGATGTACTTGCTAGCAGGTAGAGTCATAATCTGCTTTCTACATGTAATGTATTTATTATCTTTTGTGTTTGTTTGCAAGTAAGTACATCCTAGACTTGATATTTTCACAGCTCTTATTGGCTTCACATCTTGCTATCTCTGGTCCATCAGTGCAAGAATACGAGATTTATTTCGATATGTAAGAATGCATATTATTTCTCTTGGATGTTATGATATACTCTCTTTGTGAGCTAATACAATATTTCTTTAGATTGGAAAACTAAAACCTCATTAACCCAAGTTGGGGGCGCCTTATGGCGTCTTTTTTTAGTTCTGCTACACAGGCATTTAGCTTAGATATTGAAGTAACTCAAAAACAAACAATAAGCTGCCCATTTGGTCAACTTATTTACATCATTTTCGAATGCGGGGGCTCCATCTTTCAAATCTACCCTATTAAATAGGATTAGATGTATAAAACATATTAGTTACGGAATGCTCTCGACTTGAGGCTACTATAAATGCTTCCTCCTAATCATCCATATGAATATATGACTTACTTCTAATCAATTTGCCGTTTTTGTTCTTCGTTAAAACAAAATGAGAATTGTGAATGTTCTTCTGCTTCTTTCTTTGTTCCTACAATGAATTGCAAGGTTTGTAATCCTGATGCCGATATTTCTGATGCATTGTGAATATCTTTGCCTTCTTCTAACCCCTTAACTTAGTTTCCCCTTTTGTATATATAATAGAATTTTACGTTATTCCACCCAGAATCAAGGTCACTTTCCCTACCAATCCTCTCATTCGATGATGTTTTTAATAGTCCATCTTTAGTTACTTGATATATAATTTTCTTATCTTCACTTTTTAGAGGTGGTGCATCCTTGATATTATTAAGGACACCCACACATCCTTTGTAACCATCAGGTATTAAAAAGGCCTTCTTAGCAAAAGAATTATACATATTATATATCCAAACAATAGGGGTACCTAGTATGATAACAGACAAAAAAAGCTATTTCAGCATAAGCATACTTACTCTTACGGATAGAGTACCATGCCAAAAATATAACCAATATAAAAAGTGGTATTGCTTGAATGAAGAGAAATCCTTTCAAAAAATCAAGTTGAGTACTGTCTGGAGAGTCTGTTGCCATCCCGCCTATAAATAATGCTAATGGAGCTGTGATAAGATTCAATACTAAACTAAGATAAATCAATAACAACAGGTTTTTATTTTTATTTTTTGGTACTTTATCCACCCGAATTCCTCCTACACTTAATACAATTAAGCTCTTGTTGCACAGCAAACCCTTTCCCATTTTGAGAAAGACATGATCCGCCCTTAATATTTTTTCTTTTTAAGCCGATAAAGCCCCCTCAGACTGGCTCCCAGTGCAATGACAGTCATAACGATAAAGATACCTAGGGAAGCAACCTGATTTGGAATCAATTTGGAAATGTTTGCCCAAAGTAATGTAATGCTTGCAAGCCATGTTAAACCGATGATATAAAAACAACTTGATTTTTTGTCCATTACCTGTTCACCTCTCTTTTCCTAATTGTACCATTTGTAAAAATCAATTTGTTGGGATTTTAAAATATATAGGATATATATGTAAGGTTTACGTTATGACTTATTATTAGAAGTAAGAAAATATTGAACTTTATCCTCACAAAGCAACCCTATTTCCTTTCTTTAAATAACTCTATTTATTTTTTATACACTCCTATACTAGGCAAACTCTTAGCATGAATGTTTTCGTAAATGCAAACGTTCTTTCTCACCAAAACATTAAGTACATTAGTCCATTTCTTCGTTTAAGAGGAGCTAGTTTTACATAAGATAAAACACTAAAAAAACTGTGCACAAAAACCTGCATGGTAACAAGTTTTTGGCACAGTTCTATTATTTGATCCCTTTCATAAGTACCTGAATCTTTGGAGCCATGAAATATAAAATAACACTTAAAACAATTGATATTCCGCCAATTACACCGAAATAAATAATCTCTGTTTCAGGATTATATAATCGAACAAGCTGCGCATTGATAGCTTGTGCAGATGCACTCGTTAAGAACCATAGACTCATTGTTTGAGCAGAGAACGCTGCTGGTGCTAGTTTTGTAGTAATAGATAAGCCGACAGGTGATAAACAAAGTTCCCCGATTACGACTAAAAGGAAGCTAATGATTAACCAAATTGGGCTAACAAGGGATTCGGTACCATGGATATATGCAGGAATAATCATCACTAAGAATGATAAACCAGCAAATAATAAACCGATAGCAAATTTATTTGCTGTACTTGGTTGGCGTGAATTCAGCTTTACCCAAAGCCAAGCAAACACTGGTGCTAGTAAAACAATATAAATAGGGTTTAAAGATTGGAACCATGAAGATTGAACCTCAAATCCTGCAAAGTTTAACTGCGTACGTTGATCAGCATAACTAGCTAAGATGATGGCTCCCTGCTCTTGAATCGCCCAAAACATTGTAGCAGCGATAAATAGTGGTATGTAAGCAATTAAGCGAGATTTTTCAACTTTTGTCGTCTTTGGACTACGGTACATAAAGACAAAGTAGCCTGTTGGAATTAGAATACCTAAGATACTTACAAGTAAAGTAAATCGATCAATCGTTAAAATACCTGTTGGAATTGTTAAAACACAAACTAGTGCAATTGCGATAATACCAATACTAAACTGTATAAGGACCTTTTTTCTTTCCTTGTCTGTTAAAGGGTTTGGTACTTGCGTTCCTGCTAATCCTAGATTTTTCTTTTTCGTAAGAACATACATAATTAATCCAAATAACATACCAATTGCAGCCACACCAAAACCTAAGTGAAAGTTATACTTTTGACCGAGTGTTCCAATCACAAACGGAGATAATAGAGCCCCTAAATTAATACCCATATAGAAAATACTGAAACCTGAGTCACGTCTAGTGTCTGTTTCGCTATATAAATCACCAACAATACTAGATACATTCGGTTTTAATAACCCTGTTCCAAGTACTAAAAATACCATTGAGATAAATAATGTACTAACCGTGCCTGGTAGAGCTAAGATGAGATGACCAATCATTATTAAAACGCCACCCCAAAATATTGTTCTACTTGAACCTAATAGGCGGTCAGCAATCCACCCACCAATAATGCCAGACATGTAAACTAACGAACCATAGATAGCCATAATGGATGCAGCTGTGGCGTGATCCATCCCTAAGCCACCTTTAGAAATGGAATAGTACATATAGTAAAGTAATATTGCTCTCATTCCGTAGTAAGAAAATCGCTCCCAAAATTCTGTAAAGAATAAAGTAAATAGTCCTTTGGGATGTCCAAAGAAACCATTTTGCGGGACGGTGCGAATAATATCGCTTTTGTTAAGCTTCTCCATAAAAATACACTCCTAATATACATATATAATGATATTAATTAAGTATATAACAAAAAAAGAAAATTTAAACAAATATTAATTAGTTAAATGATTAGATTTTTTAGAAAAAACTAATATATATATTGTTTTTAATGATGATTTCACTTAAATTATATAATGTAGATATATTAATTCGAATGTTCATACTGTATAAATATAAATACAAATGTAGGAGGATTTACATATTGTCAATAAAAGTCGTTGCCATAGAAGATATTTATCAAGAAATATTGGATGGAAAACGGAAACGATTCCCTCCGAATACTTGGAAAGAAGATATGGATAATAAGCTCGCCCGCAGAGTAATCACATATTTATTACACAGTATCTTAAAATGGGATAAGGAAGACATCAGAAAAAAATGGAACACTCAATTACTTGTAAAGTATAAATTACGAGGATTACTCAAACATAGATACGAAAATAGCCCTTTTAAAGCAATAAATGATTTATACCCAAGTGAGTTTAAAGAATGGGAGTTTGGTATGACTCCTTTAAATTTTTGGACGAAAGAAAAGGCATTAACGATTTTGAAATGGATGATTGAAGAAAAAAAAGGTCTATCGAACGAAAAGCTCTTACGCGTATATGGAAAAAAATGGTTGGAGAAAAACAAACTTAGTGCCCCTCTGGCTATGTACTGGAATAGTAGTCCGTTTGCAATGATTAACGATCTGTACCCTAGTCGTTTTAAAGAATGGGAATTTCTTATGACGCCCAATAACTTCTGGACAAAAGAAAAAGCATTAAAAGCATTGAAATGGACCATTGAAGAAAAAGAAAAATTAACTCCCGAACAAATACTGGATGTATACAGTATAAAGTGGCTAAAGACTCACAGATTAGCGTCTCCATGTCAATTAATGTGGGGAAATAGTCCATTTAAAATGATAAACGACTTATATCAAGGTCGCTTTAAAGAATGGGAATTCAAAGTTACACCAGTTGGCTTTTGGTCCAAATGTAAAGCACTAGAAGCCTTAAGATGGACCATTGAAGAGAAAGAAAAACTGGATGAAAAACAGCTATTAAAAGTATTTAATCAACGATGGCTCATAAAACAAAAATTACGGACACCCTTACAACGCTATTGGAAAGGAAGCCCCTACGGGATGCTTATTGCTTTATATCCAAATCGTTTTTCTAAAGGTATGTTAAAAGGGTATTGTAATAATTAAAGTGGAAATGTAAGTATGCAGAGACGCCCTTTGGTGTCTCTTTTTAAAATCCTATGTAAGTACATTCTTATGTGCCTATCGCTTTATTTATCGAAGAAAGTAAATCTGTTATATTATTTCCCAATCCATCTCGTCAAAGCCATACCAAGAAACCCAGCGCCCATCCCTATCATCCACCCAGTTTGGGCGCCCCCAAACATAGTTCTCACTCCCCCCCGATGCCCCAGTTCGGTCGTTCCATACTTCATCCCCACCCTTTCTTTACAACATATACTATATGCAAGCTAAAATTTCTAGATTATGAACTGTTCATTTTCTCGACTATAACTATATGTTTCATATCCATTACTTACAGGTCCAAATGTCATTTTTACATCAATTCGTTACTTAACTTCATTGGTTACTTTTTTTCATCTTATAGAAGATTATTTCTCAACACATAACACATGGAATTAAATTACTAGTAATGGTAATATAAAGGAACCTTCAATTGTTAACTGTTGTTCCCTTTTTGAAAGTCCTGTCAAAAGACAGGACTTTTTAAATTTACTTCCTACTAATTTGGCTTTTTCGTTAATATCCTTTCACCTTTACATCAGACAATTAAACGATATTGGTGAAGATTCATCAGATTTTAAGTTCCTCTTTCCTTATTAAACTGCATGCTTAAATATTTGGTTTTCAACTTACATTCAAATAACAAAGTGTTCACTTTTTCGATACATTTATGAAACATTCTTATGATATATTAATTATATTCTTTTTATAAATCGTATCGTTCAGTAGAAAATTCCTAGTCCCCTCTAGGAATTTTTCATCTGCAAATAGCATGTTTGTCCGTTCTTTCGCACATCCATGTATAGATAACTATACATTAAAATATTGTAATAAAAATGATTTTATGTAGTATCATATACGACTTTTTCTTTGCTTTTAGGACTCGTACTCAATTGTAAGGGTCATTTTTTTGTTCAAATAAAATATCTATATAGAGATAACGACATTCAAGTAAGTATTTGATAAATTTCGAAGTGGATATGCTGAAAGATAACGATTGTATATCCTTTTCATTGGTTCCTCTACCTGATAAACCTTACAAATTTGTAATACTATTGTCACCTTAATTGATAGTAAATTGGTTAATGTTGGTTTATTATACAGACTATTCTTCAAACCGTCTTAGGGGGAAAGCAGTTTTTTATTTTTTCAATAGTACTTACTAACTATTTCTGTTAATATTTAGTTACCGATATGTGTATCAACCGGCCTGTGCTTCTGTACGGGCTTTTTTGATGCTTTCATGCTTCGTAATACCCAGGAGCCTGTCTTAGTATTCGGGAATTCTACTAGATTCCCGAATACTAAGACAAACAAAAGCCTGCCCTATTAACTCTATACAGACACCATTGCAAACATAATCCCTTATAGCTTCTATAGATTCTCAATCTTTTTCATAATATTTATCAGAGTTTTTTTATATTTACATTTCTGTAACATCTTTATATAACGTTTTAATATATTACGTGTTAAACTTAAAACATTCCAAGAAGTCCTTTACTTTTAGAATCGACAATTCTTCAATACCCTTAGTCTTGCCCTGCATCCCCTGCAGGGCTTTTATCATTTAGCTAGAATTGATAAAGATTTCTTCAACCTTATCTGTGCTGTTATTTATATCTCTAGCTCTTAAATTCTTTGTGAGCCACAAGATTTTCTTCCGTTCATATTCATCTCTCTGCTATTTATCCGTTATTTTCCATTCTTAATAATCCGTTTATTGATGCGTTCCATAACTTTATCCTTAGTTAGATTTTCAATAACAACCTCTATTTTCCTAAAATTCAATCAAATCTTTATAAATTTCTAATGAGTATTAATTGATAGGAATCCCACAGCATAAAATGGAATTTATTCTCAAAAGTTATTAATTATTCTATCTGTCAAACTATTAGTTTATCTCATCTTCATATTTTAATTGTCTTTTGACCACGATCAAACAAATAAAGTGATCTGTCTCCTTTGTAAAGGACATTAAAAAAGCTAGGCAACATCAAAAAAGCTATTTCTGTATTCAACAGTTTCATCTTTTTTGAATTCCATTGACATCTATAATAATTATGTATGTTATATATTTCTAAATCTCTTGTTTTAATTAAATAACAGATTCGCTATGCGAACCGAACAAACAATCTCTTATTTCTCCATGATTCTACAAATGCGCTTTAAATTTTATACAACTTGAAACTGATCCACCAATGTCATCTTTATTTGATGAGGCCTTTTCTATTTTTAAATCGTAGTGCTTTTAATATAGTTTCTTTCATGATTTCGTTTCGATTTCTCTTTTGTTTCCATTGTTCTTGAAATGAAATTGAAAATTAATTATAGTATCCCAAATGGTATACACAAGCTATTTCACACAAATGATTGACCATATTCTTTAAATTGTATTTAACCATTAATTTTTGAATTACCAATAATATTTTTCTGGGTTATTACATTAAAATTAATATTGTGATATATTTATATTCGGAATAATTATATCTTACATTTAAAGGGAGAATTTTAATGGATAACCTACTATTGAAAAAGGACTTAACAACGGATCAAATGGTTCTTGTTACTTCAGAGTTTGAGAAAAAGAAAAAATCAAAAGGACTTGCTTACCTAATTTGGTTTTTTCTAGGCGGACTTGGTGGTCACCGCTACTACGCACGTGACTTTGGTATGGCAATTGCCATGACACTGACTCTTGGAGGGCTTGGTTTCTGGGCTTTAATCGATGTTTTCTTTATTGGAAGCCGAATTGGTAAGAAAAATGAAATGTTAGAACGTGAAATTATTATGAAAGTTAAAAAGATGACTGCTTCAAAACGTTTATCTTCATAAAAAGCCTCCTTTGGGAGGTTTTTTATACAAACACTTCAATTTATGTTTTCACTAAATACTTTTTCCAATAACAAGTATCCTCCCCCCATAACATGTAGCCATCAATACATCATACACATTTCTAATTCTAGTTTCTCACTGCGTGTAATCATATACAACTTTACGTAACTCGTCCTTACTTCTCTTTTTATGTATTTTTATGTTTTAAGAAAATGACTCCACCAACTAGTAACAACAATGCTCCCACTGTAATAGACTTGAGGCTAGTATGGAATTGGTACTGCAGATATTTCGATGCAAAATTGCATTTTTAATTCAGATATATTGATGTATACTAAAAATGAACTACTCAACATTTTTATTTTAAATTAGTATATCAAACACTAACTACCTAAAGAACTCAAGTAAACGTATCTTATGTCATTTTAAAAAATACAAAAGTACCTTATATAATATAAGGTACTTTTGTATTTTATGTTTTAGAATTCCTCGATTTAAACTGTAAAATTGAAATAATACAGATTACGAACCGTTTTACACGTATCTCGGTTGAACTTCAGAATCACATATTGTTATAACCACTGCTATTCTTCTCTAATTACATCTATAACGTTATCCTTTTTAATTTTCCGAAGCGGAATTAGTACCGATACATAACTAATCAAAAGTGCAGTTATAAATGTGATAAAGCTAGATTGATAAGGTATAATCCATTCAAACGACACCGTATTTGACAGTGCTACATAAAGAATATACGACAGCATACAGCCGAAAAAGATCCCTTGTATGCTTCCAAAGAAACCGTACAGAAGTCCTTCATATATAACCATCTTTTTCAAATCCTTCTGCGACATACCAATCGATTTTAAAGCAGCCAATTCTTTTCTTCTCATAATGATGCTGACTGTAATGGTATTTAAAATATTTACACAACCAATTAGTGTAATAACAGCTATAAATCCGTACCCTAATATTTTTATATAAAGTATATTGTCTGTATGGAAATTACTTTGAACAATATTATTTTGTACATCTATAGATGCATCTCCACCCAGTTTTTTTTGTATATCTAAAATTGTAGCATCAGCCCGAGATTGATTCTCTAAATCAATTTCAAAACCTGTTAATTTTTGTGGAGATGGTGTAATATATTCGGCTATTTGTTCACTAGTAATAAAAGTTATGGTATCCATCACTCTACTCATATTAAAAATGTCCAATTCTACAATAGCAGCTATTTTTAAAGTTTCTAGTTTTTCTTCATTGTAGGAGATTTCCTCTGGAGATTTTCTTTCTTGCTGACTTGTTATTTGGATTTCATCCCCTACCTGAAAAGTGCTTAGAGAACCTATATATTTTTTACTTGTATTCATATCATTTGATGCAGCTTGTTTTACTAAAACAACCTCTTTTTCACGATTTAATTTTGAAATATCAATTCTTCCACTAGTTACATTTTCAGCTAGTTTCTTTAAACTATTCTCATCGTATGCTTTTATTTGTGTTTTCATAATTTCTACAGTTTGATTATTATATTTTACTTTTTGATACAGCGATTCATTTCCTTGTAATTCTTTAATTTGTTTATTTTTTGGTACTTTCGTATAAAAATTATTTGCCTGATATTGCTTGTACAGCTTCTCTACGTTATTAACTTTATAAATATTTTGACTCATACGATCTATGCTAGGCTTGTCTAAATTTGAATTAACCGTAACTGATATATCCGATTTTAGAGCTTGAATTTCCGGTTGTTTACGCTGAATGACAGTGTCTATGAGAAACGTAAACGTGATATACAGTACACTACTTATAATAATAGATAAAATTGTAACTGTATATCTATTGGGATTCCTTTGGATATTTTTTAATGCCATACTTAACGGAAAAGATAGTGGTTTCTTTAATTTTGTTCTCTTTTTTTTCTTTATTTTTTCTTTTTTTATAGCTAATCGACTACTTACGGCCAATAACGGTGAAATTCTACCTGCAAAAAAAGCAGGAAAATAGCTTGAAATATAAACAGTTATCAATGTAATTAAAGAACATACACATATAATTAACCAATCTAATTTAATTGTATATCCCATAGAGTTTTTAAGTATGTTTATCAGTACTTGATTAAGTAAAAAGACTACTAATATGCTGCACAAAATCCCAAAAAAGATAGCAATAATAGAGAGAAATGTTGCTTCTCTTATCACAATTTTTCTGATTTGTTTTTTTGTAGCTCCTATACTCCTCAATAGGCCAAACTGTTTCATTCGCTCTACTATACTAATTTGAAATGCATTATAAATAATAACAATTGTAGAAATCACAACAATCCCAATACTAATTGCGGCTGCCGCCATTATCTCCACACTAGGCTTTAAGGCTCTCTTTAATTCTTCATTCACTCTTATATTTTCTTTATTCGTCAATAATTTAAATTGGTTTTCAACTTCATCAAAGTTTGCGTATTTATGCAATTCAATCAATACGCTACCTTCTCCAACTTTAAATTTATTTTTATATGTCAATAATTGACCGGGTTTATTTTCCTGATTACTACTAGACTTATTTAACAAACCAACAAGTTTGTATTTTTTTTCATGAATAGTAAACATACCGCCTAATTTAAGATTGGGCCCGAAGTAAGGCAGCATCCATTTTTCTAAAACAGCCTCGTTTTGATTTGAAGGTAGCTTACCTTCTACAGGAATACTTGACTTTAACAGCTTCAATGCTTGATGATCTGCATACATATAAGAGACAGCTATCTCACCATTTTGGATCACCTCTCCTGGAGTTATGATGCCATAAGAAGATATATTAGGATTACTTTTTATCATATTGAAAAGCTTTTGATTATAATTTTCAACTGAAATATTTGCAGAACCCATAGAACCTTTTTTAGCATTTTCAATTCCCGAAGTGTATCCACTATAAAAAAAAAGTCCAATCGTTGTTATTAGCGCCAACGCTAGAATAATACCTGTTAATGTTAGCAAAGTACGTTTTATATTACTTCTGAGATATTTTTGACTTAACTGTTTGTAACTATGAATCAATACTCCTCCCCTCCATATTTTTCTTGATTTTGCACTAATTGTTTATCTGAAATAATCATGCCATCTGTAATGGTTATAATTCGATCAGAGTTTGATGCGATAGCAGGGTCATGGGTAATTAAAATCATCGTCTGATTATATTTTTTAGCCGTTACTTTTAATAAATTCAGAACTTCTTTTGTATTTTTTGTATCTAGATTTCCGGTTGGTTCATCTGCTAAGATAATATCGGGTTTATTTATAAGAGATCTACCAATAGATACTCTTTGTTGTTGACCACCCGATAATTCAGAAGGCAAATGATCTCGTCTTTCATTTAACCCTAGAGTTCTTATAATTTCATCCAGGTAATGATCATCTACTTGTTCTCCGTCCAATAGAGCTGGCAAAGCAATATTTTCTTGTACATTCAAAACAGGTATTAAATTAAAAAACTGAAATATAAAGCCAACTTTTCTTCGGCGAAAAATAGAGAGTTCATTATCTTTATAATTGTAGATATTTTCATCACCTATAAACACATTTCCCGAACTCGGACGATCCAGCCCTCCTAAAATATGCAATAAGGTACTTTTACCAGAACCTGATGCTCCAACTATGGTTACGAATTCTCCCCTATGAATGGAAAGATTAATTCCTTTTAACGCCTGTACTTGTGTTTCTCCTTCTCCATATGTTTTTACTACATTTTCTAATCTAACAACCTCCATACAACTCATCCTTTTCACAGATTAATTTTGAATCTCTACAAAATAGATTTTATCCTTATCGTACTCACCATTCTCGTCTTTCACTGCATACACTTTTGAAACGTATTCGACCACCTTTTTTACCTTGTTTTTATTTTTATAATCAAAATTTTCTTTTGCAAACTGAATTAACGAAAGGCTTACTTCTTTTTCTTTTAATTGTTTATACGTTTCCTCATTAACAATTACTATCGGTGATGAAAAATAGCCAATCCAATTATTTTGTTCAATATGTTGAACAGGTATCATTTGACCATTTAAATTTAAATTTCCATCCTTAACTTCCTCATCTTCCACTTTTTTTCTATAAAATAAATTTTTTTCACTCGCTAGTTCTTTTATTTCTTTTACCGGGGTTGAAGTTATTGAACTATCTTCTTTAGATAAGGGTGTTCTTACAATTCCTTTTTTCAAGAATTTTTCTGCTGTAGATTTTGTAATAACCGCGTATTGTTTCTTTCTAACAGATGACTTATCAAGTTGATAGTCCATCTCTTCCTCAGTCATATTTTCTCCTTTTTCTTTCCATTCTTTCTTAATAACTTCTTTCTGTTCGGTAGTGAGTTCTTGTTTTATTAATTCTGTGACCAATTTATAACTATAATCTGCTGTTTGTGCGTTTTGATCTTTATACAGATTTTTAACAGCAGATATATTTTCTTTCGATCCAGATACCATGATACCGTTTACTGGTTGTGAGGGACCATTTATATAACGATTTACAGCAAACCCTATACCTATAAAAATTGCTGTTACTGCTAGAAATCCTATTATCTTTTTCATTTTCTTCCTCCTCATATACTGTGTTTAATCTGGGATTAGAACAGTAGGATTTTTCTTTATATAAACAGGCGCTAAAATGCTACAAGTCTTAATAAAGAATGATTACCTTCAGTATAGACGTCTTTAATTGTTAATTGAATAACTCTTGTCTTACTATATATACTTTAATCTTACAATTTAGTAAGATTACTAAATCTAACTTTTTATATACTCGTAACTCTGATCAAGATATACTTTAAAATTAAATGGCTTTTATACACTTATTTAAGTACACACATACTTTTCAAATTCTCAAAAATCAGCTCCCATTCGGCTCTTATTCTCATTGATCTTTTTTTAAAATTCATTTACATAATTAATGCGAATTCAAATTTCATTTAACATTTTTGTATAAGATAACTTAAACAAAACATTACTGATTGTATAAAAACGTACAAATTCAACAAGACACTATTACAAGGTTTTTCAAAATATAAGCTAGTACATGTATGAATTACGTAAATATTCTAATTTAAGTAATTGTTGTATCTCATTATGTACTGAAAAGCTTCAAGCCGATTTGGGTATTATGCTTATACTCAGAAAAGCCTCTAAAAATCCATTTCCATACTAAGCTATTTTAAATTAGCCAATCAACGTGTAAAATAACTTTCATAATCTAAAATACTGCCATAATCAAAGACAAATGAGGAGAGATACTGTGGATAAAGTATTATTCGTTGAAGACGATAACGATCTAGGAATGGCTATTGAGTTTACTCTAAAAGGAGAAGGACTTGAGGTTATAAGAGTTTCTACTGTACAAGATGCAAAAGACCAATACGAAAATAATAAATTTGACTTAGCTATATTGGATGTTGGACTCCCAGATGGAAATGGGTATGATTTATGTACCTATCTTAAAAGAAAAGGTGATATACCTATTATTTTTCTCACAGCACTGGATGAGGAGGCAAATGTAGTAATGGGCCTTGATATTGGTGGAGATGATTATATAACAAAACCCTTCAGGGTAAAAGAGCTATTATCTAGAGTAAAAGTACAATTAAGAAAAAAAATTAAAACAGCTTCTAATACTATATTGAGGTCTGAAAATATACAGCTTGAAGTTGAAGCGGCCAGAGCTTTTAAGCATGAGAAAAGTATAAATTTAACACATTTAGAATACAAACTCTTATTAACGTTAATGCTAAATCCTCATAAAGTGTTGCAAAGAAATGAGATATTGAAAAAAATAGCAGATGAAGGTGAAGTGTTTTTCGATGAAAATACTCTTTCTGTTTATGTAAAAAGATTGAGAAGTAAAATTGAGGATACTCCACAAAATCCTAATTGTATAATCACTCAAAGAGGTATCGGATATTTTTGGAATAAAGACGTCAGTAAGGAGTAATTTAATGATAAATAGAGAAATAAAAATTAATATACTTACATTAGCATTAATCTCTTTTTTATTTATTATATATCAAGTTATCACAGTTCATATTCTATATGACCATTTAAAAAATGATTATATTACTATTTGGAGTGAAATTACCGGAAAACTAATTGCACAAAACCCAGAAAATGAATACGAAATAATACAAGCACTTACAAATGATACAGCGAATAAAAAAGATTATTCCAGTGATGGAGAAATGCTATTAAATCAATATGGTCTCTCTACTGAATTGGATTCAAGACTTTTTCCTTATTTAAATAAACATATATCTCAAAACAATATATATATGTTCCTTGGAGCAATAGGGTTCAGCTTAATCCTAATTTTTCTAAATTACTTACAATATAAATCTTTTTTCTTAAAAATTAGAAATGTAACAGCTGCAGCGAATAAAATTATTGAAGGTGATTACACCATTGATATCAAGGAAAATAGAGAAGGTGATCTAGCTAAACTTGCTAATTCTTTTCATAAACTGAAAAATGTTATTAGAAAAAGTATGCATAATTTAATGGAAGAAAAACAATTTTTAATTCAAACTTTACAAGATATTTCTCATCAACTAAAAACACCACTCTCAACACTAACAGTGAACAATGATATCTTATTACAAGGTAAATTAAACGAACAACAATATCATTTTTTACACAATAATGATGTTCAAATTTCAAGAATCAACTTTTTAATACATAATTTATTAAAAGTTTCAAAAATAGATGCTAGAGCAATACTATTTGAAAAAGAAAACTCTGATATTATTGATACAATTTATGAGGTCATTGCTAGTTTGAACAGTAAATTAAATAAAAAAAATATGAACATACATTTAAAAACCAATGAAAAAATATCACTTTTCCATGACAGTATTTGGATGCAAGAAGCTTTATTAAATATTTTAAAGAATTCCATTGAACATTCAAATGATAATAGTTCTATTTATATTGAAGTCACAAACTCTCCTATTCATACTGAAATAATAATTCAAGATTTTGGTGAAGGTATTGCATCAGAAGATTTGCCATATATATTCGATAGATTTTACAAAACAAAAAATTCTAATAAAGAAGGCTCCATTGGAATTGGCTTAGCACTAGCGAAATCAATTATCGAAGCTCACCATGGATTTATTAAAGTAGAAAGCCAAAAACACTCATTCACAAAATTCACAATAACTTTTATGAAGTATTAATAGTTCATAAAAGTTATTGTAAAACCCTAATCCTTGAGTATAATTTTTAAAAATTAATCATCTGTAAAAAAAGAAATTCGATTAATTTTTCATAAATGACTGTAGAGAAATAACTTTTTCGTTTTAGGGGTAATTTAAAATCTTAGCTTGATGGGCATAGAGTCACAATATCAAAAAAGAAAACTGTGCGTTTGAACAGAATTTAGACACAAAATATCCGATTCCTTGTACGCTAAGGGATCGGATATTTATTTTACTGTTTTATATAGTGTACAATTTCTCGCTTACGAGGTCTGTGTAGCAACCAAACCAAATCTTACGTTAAGTATTAGTGGGCATCAAAAATAGTAATGACTAATCCAGATTAACATTGATCTGATTCACAATTAAATATACCAATGTGTTAAATGACTAAATAATACAAACGGTATGAAGAGAATTTCTAGTCTTTTCATACCGTTTTACGTTTGTTCTTAAGTTTCATACGAAATTCGTGGAAAGATGACAGCATCTCTTTTATAAATAAGGCTCAAAAGTTACCATACCTGACAACGGAAATATTAATGTAACTCTAGTTCCTTTATTCACTTCAGAATCAATGGCAATTTTCAATCCTAATTTTGAACACAGTTTTTCGCATAGATACAAGCCCATTCCTGTACTTTTGCTAAACTTTCTTCCATTCTCTCCAGTAAATCCTTTCTCAAAAACTCTATTTATATCTTTGGTTACTATCCCTACTCCATTATCCTCTATAGTTAGTATTACTGAGTTAGTTTTCTTAATTAAGCATATACGTATCATTTGTTCTTTGTTATTTGAGTACTTTATAGAATTTCCTATTATTTGATTAATAATAAATTCAACCCATTTTCCATCACTATATACAACCTCATCAATATCCTGTATATCTAATTTTATTCTCTTATGAATAAAATCCCTATAGTTTCTTTTAATTACATTCCTTACTACATTATCAAGGTTAATTGGCTTGATAATGTAGTCTTTATTAACGTTATTGCTTCGAGAATAATACAGAACCTGTTCTACAAACCCCTCGATTCGATCCATTTGAGAGTCAATTTTATTCGTTACTTCATTTTGATTATTTTCAATTATAAGCTTTGTAGAAGCTATTGGTGTCTTAATTTCATGCACCCATGTCTCTATATATTCTCTGTAATCCAACTGTATGTCTCTATAATACTTTACATTTTCATGCATATCCCTACTTACCTCTTTCAGTATAGCGTTAAGCTTTTCACCATGTATAAAGTTTGCTTCCTTTACGACCTCTGGTAGTAGGTATTTTTTCTCCAAGTTTTCTAATATGCCATTAATCTCATTATAATAATTTTTACATTTTATAAATTCTATAACCATATATGAAATCAATGGAAAAAACCAAATACAAAAGACAAAGAATATGATAATGAACGGAACATGCGCAGTCAGCAATATACCTGCTAGTATGATATATACCAGTACATTTGATAGTATTACTACTATTTTATCTTTAATAAATTCACCTATATTCATGGCATTATATACCCTAAGCTTCTTCTTGTTGCAATTGGATTTTCTATACCTATCTCTTCAAGCTTTTTTCTTAATCTATTTATATTAACAGTTAAGGTGCTATCATCCACAAAATAATCAGATTTCCATAAAGTTTCTATGAGTGAATCTCTTTTTACAATATTTCCGCGATTATTTATTAAGCATGAGAGTATTTTAACTTCATTTTTAGTTAATTCTACAGACTTGTCTTGATAAGTAACTGTTGCATTTGAAAGATTTAAATTAAAATCCCTATAAATTAAGATATGATTCATCTTGAAATCTCCAGATGTTCTTCTTAAAATGTTTGTTACTCTTGCTAATAATATTTCTGTATTATAAGGCTTTGTTATAAAATCATCTGCTCCCAAATTCATACTTATCAGTTCATCTACATCACTATCTCTACTTGTAACCATGAAGATTGGAACATCTGAAGTTTTACGTATTTCTCTGCATATATAATAGCCATCGAACACAGGAAGATTTATGTCTAGTAATATAAGGTTTGCATTCTCACTTTCTATATATTCGATAATATGATTAAAATCTGTGGGAGCCTTTACTTCATATCCATACTTTATAAAAAAATTTTGTAATTCTTCTCTGATGATTTCATCATCTTCAATAAGAATGATTTTTTTCATGATTTTTCCCTTCCTATATAGAATATAAGGCTATTACATCTTGAGAAACAAGGTGTAATAGCCTTAATGAGCATTATAAAATTAAGTATTACTTTTTACAATATTTTTATAACCGACATATGTCGTGTAGAAATATCCTACATACACTACAAGAAATACTAAGCCAGTCATCAATGCTGGTAAAATCATGTCTATTTGTTGAAATGCGTTAATAAAATCATTGACTACATAAATTCCAACTACAGAATGAATTAGGGCAAGAATAACTGGAAGACTAAAGTATACGAAAGTTTGAATAAAAATCGTTTTGTCAATCATTGTTCTGTTTGAACCAATTCTCTTCAAAGATTTATATCGATCTATGCTATCACTGGCTTCTGATAATTGTTGCAGAGCTAATACAGCCATACTCGTTATTAAAAATACAATTCCTATATATATCCCAATAAACAGTATGATAGTTTTCAATCCCTTACTTTCTGCACGAACTTCATCCTTTGATTTGCCTGCTATACGATTAATATTTAATTTCGGGCCATTTTTGTTATAAAAGCCCCGTGCAACGTTATCATACTTTTTATTATATTCTTCTCTATTTCCATCTAAATAATTTACATTAAGTATGGATGCAATGATTTTGTAATCTGATAAAAACTCATCATTTATAACGATTGTGAAGAAATCAAATTGTTCATCAGAAGTGTAAAGACTCTCTTGTGTAATTTTAGCGTTTTTTACCAGATATTCTTTTTCTTTAATATTCACCTTATTGCTATTTTTTAATCTTTCATTTATCGAATTAAGCAACCGCTTATTATTTGATAAAAGTAAAACTTCATTGTTATTTAAAGTGATTTCCTTTTCTCCTTTAAGATTTAAAATTTCATTATAATCAGATACTTTAATGAAATCCATACCGCTTTTCTTATAATCTTTACGTACTTCTGGTACTAAGTCCTCCACTTTCATCTCTGTTGGATATACATTATAATATACATATTTTTCGTTATTACTTATTTTAAAATTAGCTTTATTTAATACATCTTCTATCGTGTAACTTTCATCCTTATTCTCCAATTTAATACTGGCATCAAATGGTGTTGCTTCTTTCATTCTTGCGTCCATCATTCTGTTAAAGCTGATTCCTGTAGATAAAGCCACCATTGTAAGGAATAACATTAAACAGATTACAGACATGGATATAAAATTTGTATTAACCTTACTATTTATTTGTTTGATGATAAATATATTTAACCCTTTAAAATAGATTTTTTTATTCTTCTTTACAACATATAATATAAATCCAGATAAACTAAAGAAAAACAGCAATGTACCTAATATGCCAAGAATGATTGATACTATGAGCATAGGATTATTATAATTCAATCCGATTTTTAGTATAGTCACATATGCATATCCAAGTGATACTACACACATAATAAATGTGATTACATAGATAAGAGGATTTCTAAATTTTACATCTTCGTTTTTTCTACCTGCTGTTAACAAATCAATTATTTTGTATTTAGAAACAACATATACATTAAATAACATAACAAGCAAAAACATGATTCCAAAGTATACTATACTTTTACCTATAGCCCCCGTTGAAATTATAAATTTATATTTATTGATGGGCAATTCAAATAACTTTAATGCAAATGTTGATAATCCCTGCGATACTCCAATACCTATTATTAGTCCACTCACTAAAGATATAACACCAACTAGAAATGTCTCTGTTACTAATATTCTGGATATATTTCTTCTTCCCATACCTAAAGTCATGTATATTCCTAATTCTTTTTTACGTTTTTTAATTAAGAAATTATTTGCATACAATATTAAACCACCTAATATTACGGATACAAATACTGATACATCTGAGATAGCGTTCATTACTGTAGGCACATACTTTCTATCTGCAGCGTTAATTTCCACAAGTGCCTTTTGTGATTCTATAGAGTTAAAGCTATAAAATATACAAACAGCCAGTGTTAGTGTTAAGAAATATATTGCATAATCTTTAAAACTTTTCTTTATATTCCCAATAGCAATCTTAGAGTACATTATTATCGTCACCTCCAAGAAGGGTTATAACTTCGATAATTTTAGTAAAGAATTCTTTTCTGGAATCATTTCCTCTTACCAACTCGATAAATATTTTGCCATCATTAATAAAAAGAATTCTACGAGCATAGCTTGCTGTAAATGCATCATGAGTAACCATAAGTATTGTAGCTTTTAAATCCTTATTAAGACTTTCAAATCTTTCGAGTAATAATCTAGCTGATTTAGAATCTAACGATCCTGTTGGTTCATCTGCAAGTACTAAAGATGGATCTGTTACGATAGCTCTTGCCGAAGCAACCCTTTGTTTTTGTCCGCCTGATATTTGATAAGGGTATTTGCTTAATACTTGTTCAATGTCTAAATATTTTGCAACCGCTTGTATTTTTTCATCAATTTTTGAACTTGCCTCACCTTTTATAGTTAACGCTAGGGCAATATTTTCATAAGCAGTAAGGGTATCTAATAAATTAAAGTCCTGAAATACAAACCCTAATTCATTTTGTCTAAACTTATCTAGTGAATTTGATTTTAACCGAGTAATGTCACTATTATTTATCATTATTTTCCCCGTAGTAATATGATCAATCGTTGATATACAGTTAAGTAATGTAGTTTTGCCACTTCCTGAAGGCCCCATTATCCCAACAAATTCTCCCTCATCTACCTTAAAACTAATATTATCTATAGCCTTTGTTACATTATCTTTATTACCATAATATTTTTCAATTTTTTCTACACTTAATATATTTCGCATTAATACTTCTCCTTTTTCATTATAAAATTCTTTAACTCCCCTTCATTTTATATAATTTCATTAATAGTATCGGTGGAATTACATTTCATTAACATTACATTTTTGTTATATTGAGTAATACCTCTACATGTAAGTTATCAGAAATCGCAGTGGTATACGTAAGGTCTATTCGATACCTTAACCAAATGGACAGATAAATGTAGGGATATCGGTTCTGGTGCAAAAACGATAACACTTATGTAATTAGTGGAAATAAACAGACTAGTTAGAGCGTAACAACAGCTCAATTTAAAAGAAATGGATTCATATTCATTTCAGAAGAAGATTTTGAAAACAGAAAAGGATTTGACTTTAAGACCAAATCCTTTTTATTATTTCGCAGCAAGTTTTTCTTTCGCTTTTACAGGAAGCTCATCCTTGTTCACTTTTTCCTAATTGGATTTATTATTAAATACGGTACATGAAATTACCAATAATAAATAAAAGCTAAATATACATAACTTCAATCAATTATTTATCTTAATCACATTAAATAACACTATAGTGTTATTATTAAATTTATAAAGAAGTTGTTACATTTCCTAGACTTTCTTACACTCCCCTCCTTTCTTACTGAAAAATTATACGTTCCATAACTCGAATTAAAAACTTACATTCCAATATAGTATTCTAAAATTCACTCGTTCCAAATATCATATTTCTTTATAACTGATTATATTTTGATTAACATAGAAAAAAGTTTCCTTTATAATAGGAAACTTTTACGTATGATTAATCTACAGACTTAAAATTTCTACAATCTGACGAGCTTTATTATTATCAATATAATAATGCATCTCTAATCCTTTTCTTTCTGCACGTATTACAATTCCTTTTAACTTTGCTAAATGTTGTGAAACAGTGGATTGTGGAAGTTTTAATATTTCTGTTAACCTTGTAACATTGCACATTTTATGATGCATTAACTCACTTATAATTTTTAATCGAACCGGATGTGCCATTACCCTTATTACATCTACATCTTCTTCGCGTATTTTAGCTAGGTCATTATTAGATATTACTGTTAACATTTCGCATTCTCCTTTATTATTAATTTCCATTTTCCTATTATCCTTATAAGTAATACTTATAGATAATTACAATTTTTCCTGTTGAGAAAATATATTGTACTTAATACAAAAAAGACACCTATTCCGAAAACAGTTTTTACCGTTCCAATGAATTGGTGTCTTGAAATTTTTTAGTCACACTATATTTATTCATATTATAACCTATACATGATTTTGAATGATGCTTAATATACGTTGCAAAGCAAAAGGAATAATTCCATTCCTTTTTAAACATAACTTTAAATTCAATATTTGCTTTCCTTATTTTAAAATTTACAAGGATTCTCTCCTCATCAAACTTTCTATAACATAAATTATTTATCAATATGAAAATATGGAATAATAATCCCAATAATGGTAATATGGTGGTACCTTCAGTTGTTAACTGTCATCCTTTTTTAAAAGCCCTCTCTTTAAAGACAGGGCTTTTAAATTTCCTTAACTAAAACTGTCTATTAATTATAAACTTAAAAATTCAATAAACTGCCGCTATAGTAGAGATAGGCTTTCATCACCAGTTTATTCGTTAAATTCCTATTTAACGAATAAATGAGTCGCAGGAAATATATGGTATAATATACTTACTAATATTTGAATGGAAGTGACACTATTTGATAAAAAGCATTAATCCTCAAGAATACTCATACGCTTTTAGGAAAGATGCTTTAAGAGGTAAGGTAATATATCAGTCTTAGAAGGACAACTTAAGTATTACTCTGATACCAAAAAGTTTGGAAATGCCATAAAATATATTCAAACCGAATATATTTTATGGATTGAGCCTTTTGAAAAATCGTGTATTCTTTTACGTGATGTTGATATTTCGATTCCCCATCCTTCTATTGTATCCGTACTACTCAAAATTTCGTTATTCAATAGCTTTAGGTCTCTCCATTCAACATCATCCCATCTCTTACTGCTACAACACGTCTCTTTTGTCCCCTTTTACCGCAAACAAATTATGATCCTCTCCCTGCTGGAGTTCATCTAACACTTCTCCATTTAGATACTCATCGTCAATTACCTCAATCGTACTTTTCTCAGATATATAGGGGTAGCACCCCATCGCTATTAAGCTAACAAGACAATATCCTCCTAAAATGAAAAAGGCGTTATTCTTTCTGAGAAATCATAGGAAAGGATAACGCCTTTATATCAATATGACGGTATCCTATATGAAAAATTAACATCGTTACAAATGTATATATTGTATATATTGTATACATTGTGTATAATGTGTTCATATGCATTTAAGAGGCAAGGAGTTCAATCATGAAAATCTTACTATCTAATAAGTCTAAGTCGCCTATTTATCAACAAATCATTGATCAGATTATATTACAAATATCAAATAAAACATTGAAAGTAGATGATTCGTTACCTTCTATGCGTTCATTAGCAAGAGACTTGAAGGTAAGTGTTATTACTTCAAAAAGGGCGTACGAAGAACTTGAAAAAGCGGGTTACATCTACTCTATAGTAGGGAAAGGCTCGTTTGTTGCAAAACAAACAAAGAAACAACGTGCGGATGAACCAAGTGATCCAATACGTGAAAAGTTCAGTACAATCGTTCGAGAGAGTAAGGCTAATCATTTATTAAGGGATGAGTTAATACAAATTATTAATCGTATTTATGAGGAGGAATAAATATGGAGAACATTGTAGAAGTGAAAAATGTTTCAAAAACATATAAGGGATTTTCTTTAAAAAATGCATCGTTCAACATCAAAAAGGGGTTTGTAACGGGATTTATTGGCGCAAATGGTGCTGGGAAAAGTACGACAATTAAACTTATTATGGATCTTATTTGCAAGGATAGCGGAGATATCACAGTTTTCGGTAAAGATCATCAAAAGGACCAAGTTTCTATTAAAGAGCGTATAGGATTCGTATACGATGACAATATCTATTATGAAGATATGACAATTCATCAGCTGAAAAAATTCATTGCTCCAGCGTATAAAAAATGGGATGAAAATCAGTTCCAATCCTACTTACAGCGCTTTGAGTTACCGACTAACATAAAAATGAAAGAGATGTCTACAGGGATGAAAATGAAGACTTCCCTAGCGTTTGCACTTTCACACCATGCCGAATTTATACTTATGGATGAACCAACATCTGGACTCGATCCTGTATTTCGAAGGGAACTTTTAGACATCCTTTATGATTTAATGGTCGATCAAGATAAAACAATTTTTTTCTCCACACATATTACCACTGATTTAGATCGTATTGCTGATTATATTGTATTTGTTCATAATGGTGAGATTGTGTTTGAAAAAGATATACATAGTATTTCTGAAGAATATGCAACTGTAAAAGGGGATAAATCCTTGCTTACGCCTAAAATCAGAGAACAATTAATCGGGATTCGTGAAACAAACATGGGGTTTGAAGCACTCACAAGTAACGTCAGCCGTTCACGTACGCAATTAGGGAATGATGTATTAATTGAAGAAGCGACATTAGAAGATATTATGTACTATACAAAAAAGGGGAATGTTCAATATGTATAATTTAATATTAAAGGATTTTAGATTGCAAAAATTATTGATCTTACTCTATCTACTTGGTATATGCTTTTTTATAGGGACGTTTGGAAGTTTTGGGTTCATAGTCGTTTTGGTGGCTGGTTCTTATATGATAAATCTACATTATTATGACGAAAAGAATAATAGTCACAAATTTATTAATAGCCTGCCTTATAGTAGAAATAAAATTATTATGTCAAAATATATTGGTACAGTGTTGTTTACAATTCTAGTAGTTCTATTCTCATTATTGATACAAGCAGTAATTCAAGTTGCATCCCCGACTTATGGAGTTGAAATTGAAACTCCACAGACTATTGTGGTTAGTGTTCTTACTGTCATGTTGTTTACGTCTATCTACTTACCATTTTTCTATCGCTTCACCAATAAATATTTGATGGCTACTGTCAGCATTATTTTCCCTGTATGTGTTGTTTTATGGAGACCAATTGAGGCATATGTAAATATTACCGACCTTGTATATAGCGTTACTAATCAATTTACTACTAATCAAATAATTACATTTGCTTCAATCGTTACCATGCTTATATTTATCGGTTCTTACTTCTTAACGGTGAGAATATATAAACGTACTGATTTTTAAAAAATTTTTTTAACTGAAATATAGAATATAATAAAACAAAGTTCTCCCCTCAAATAAAAAAATACGCTATCCTTTCTATAGAATCATAGGAAAGGATGGCGTTTTTTCATTTTAAGGAAATTTAGTTTTGTTATCTTTCCTTAACAGCAAACAAGACCCCACCCAGATCACGGCAGCGCCTACAATAATTGCTATTGGTTTAATGATTAACAAATATATCTGGCCCCTTCTTCAACGCGTACGAGAAACCCGAAATAAATACAACACTAAATATAATAATAGAAGACCACATATTAAAATGATATTCTTTACCTGCAACTAAATTATATATGTTATGGACTAAGAAATTAGCACCTATAATAATTCCTCCTAACATTGAACTAATTAAAATGCTCATTAAATAAAACTTGAACTTCTGGAACATTTCCCTTCTACCCCTTTTCTAAAATAAATTTTATTTAGGTTATACCCAAAAATTGTACCATTTATTTTCCATATATTATCAAAACTATGTTTTAATTAAGGTTATTTTAAGGAAGGCATTATTTATTCAAATGTCCATTTCGGGGTTCCACCAATATGCCCATCAAGCTAATGAAACTAGTTGCCCAAAACGAAGAAAATGAGTTGAATTCTCATAAATAACTGTAAAATAATAAAATTTTCGTTTTGGGGAGCACTTCTAAATAATAGCTTGATGGGCATGGGGTCCCTCCAACATAACGCGAATTTTGTACGCTAAGGAATTATTCGGTGTCTCTTTTTAATATACCGATTAATAAAACAAGTTATGTAAATAATTTGTTTTACTTCCATGTACCCTAGCTGATATAATGTACAAGGAAATTATTGGTTAATTAATAGTTAACATATATTAGGGAGGTACATAAGTCATGATAGAGGTAATCGCGTCACTATTTTTAGTAGTCGTATATTTTATTAGTTATCTCTTTTCAACAGGAGAAGATAAGAAAAAAGCAAAAGCAGAATTAAAAGAAATTGTTAATGGTACTCAAGGAAAAATATTGGTAGGATTTCTTGGAGGTACGGCAGTTACAGGAATATTTGTAGTCATTTGGATTTTATCAGAGTAAACCTTTCAGACATTTTAGCTTATATAACGTATAATGCAGTTATTGGTTAATTAAGAAGAAAAGCATTAGAGAAAACAAGATATGAAATAATATATAAGGATCTCGCCATTTCTGTTGGATGGTGAGTTTTTTAATGTACAAAAAAAGACACCCTAAGGTGTCTTCCTCCGACTTGAACCACTTTAATTTTATATAAATATACACGTATTACCCCTTTGTTATACGTGTAAACACATCCTATAAAACAGAATCTTCTATTTACACCAGATTGTTAGTTCACAAAATATCAAGAGATTTGAGATCAATATGTTACGTCTTTCAAAAGAATCTGCTTTATAGAATGTATCCACAATTTATATTTTACTACATGTAATATTTATATAGTGTATTTTTTTGCGAATATGTATAATTGCATAAAGTTTACGAGAAAAAGAGAGTATACTTTGATATTGTGTAATGAAGATAAAGCCCACCTACGGAAATAGGTGGGTTATTTTATATTGGTGAGCTTGTATAAGTATGATAGAATAAGAACAACTGTATATTGTAGGGTGGTTGGTTGCGATCCTTTCTCTTATTTATAGGGAAAGGAGGTGACCGAATGGACATTCTTTTTCAAATATTATTAGAAGTATCCAAAACTATTGTCCGAGAGATCGTAGTTTTTGGATTTAAAAAAGTTACTTCTAAAAAACAGAAGAAGACCACCCCTAAGCCAGCAAAGCGTGGGCGGTCTTCTAAAAAACGCAAAAATTAATTTTTAGTAACCGACCACCTTGCGGTAGCAGTTACTTGAAGAGATGTTGACGCATCTCTTCTTTTATTATATACGTACAGCAACATTGAAATACCTTTAAGGAAATTATAACAAATGTAAAAACAAAAGAAAAGCCCACTGGTACCAGTGGGGTATTCTTTGGGTACTACTATCTCATTGCACAAAAGGGACTTTGCATTAAAATAATATCATATTCTTAAAGTTGTTATATTGAGAATTGAACTACCCCCACTTTCACTTCGTTTAGAAGTGAGGGATTCCTAAGTAAATAGTTCTATCGAACTCTAATTGATTAGGCTAACCCCGCAGTCCTTGCGGTTAGAAGCCTTATCGCTTCATTCTTTAGATTGATACTTGCGTTAATATCCCTATCATGGTGTGTACGACAAGAAGGACAGTCCCATTCACGTAGGTTTAGATTTTTAACGTCTTTATTTTGATATCCACAACA